>NZ_JBHUSF010000161.1:0-19509 GCF_042673295.1 Rhodococcus sp. NPDC057014 | reverse complement strand
GCGGCTCCGCCGCCCGTGAGTACTTGTTAACCGCCGGACGTTAACAAGTACTCACGGGTGCCGCAGGCGCCACAGGGGGGAGACGGGGCCGTGACCGGCGCCCAGGTCGTACGACGCCTCCAGGCACTTGGTCACCCACTCCTTGCCGAACGCCACCGCGTCGGGCACGGACCACCCGTGGGCGAGCGCGCTCGCGATGGCGGCCGCGAGCGTGTCGCCGCCGCCGTGGTCGTTGCCGGTGTCGATCCGGGGACTGCTGAACTCGAGGAATCGGTCGCCGTCGAACAGCAGGTCGGTGCTCGACGCCGACGTCCGCAGATGCCCGCCCTTCACGATCGACCACTGCGCGCCGAGCGCGTGCAGCGCCTCCGCGGCCCGGCGTGCGGTGGCGTCGTCCACCACGTCGATGCCGGTGATCAACCGGATCTCGTCGAGATTCGGGGTGACCACCGTGGCGATCGGGATCAGCGTGTTCCGCACGGCGTCCAGCGCCTCGGCGTGCAGGAGCGGATCGCCGTGCATCGACGCGCACACCGGATCGACGACCAGCGGGACCTGCCGGTCCCGGCCGATCCCGACCTCGGTGCACACGGCGGCGACGGCCTCGATGATGGCCGTCGACGCGAGCATCCCCGTCTTCGCTGCCCCGACCCCGATGTCGTCGACGACGCACCGCACCTGCGCGGCCACCGTCTCCGGCGGAATCTCGTGGAAACCGCTGACCCCCACCGAGTTCTGCACGGTCACCGCGGCGACCGCGACACATGCGTGGACGCCGCACAGCGCCATCGTCCGCGAGTCCGCCTGGATCCCGGCGCCACCGCCGGAATCGGTGCCGGCGATGGTGAGGACGCGGACGGGGGTCTGGCCGTCGGGGGTCAGGGGCAGCAGCTTCACGAAGGGGACCTTACCGATTCTCTGAGGTGACGGATTCGACGGGCAGATACACGCGACCACCTGCGTCGACGAACTCGCTCGACTTCTCGGCCATGCCGGCCTCGATGGCTTCGACCGAATCGAGTCCGTGTTGCTGTGCGTACTCCCGCACGTCGGCGGAGATCCGCATGGAGCAGAATTTCGGGCCGCACATCGAGCAGAAGTGGGCCGTCTTCGCCGGCTCGGCGGGCAGCGTCTCGTCGTGGAACTCCCGCGCCGTGTCCGGGTCGAGGGACAGGGCGAACTGGTCGTGCCAGCGGAACTCGAACCGGGCCTTCGACAGCGCGTCGTCCCGTTCCTGCGCCCGCGGATGCTGTTTCGCGAGGTCCGCGGCGTGCGCCGCGATCTTGTACGTGATGACCCCGGTCTTGACGTCGTCCCGGTTCGGCAGTCCCAGGTGCTCCTTGGGGGTGACGTAGCAGAGCATTGCGGTACCGGCCTGCGCGATCATCGCCGCGCCGATCGCGGACGTGATGTGGTCGTACGCCGGTGCGATGTCGGTGGCGAGCGGTCCGAGCGTGTAGAACGGCGCCTCCTCGCACAGCTCCTCCTCGAGTCGCACGTTCTCGACGATCTTGTGCATCGGCACGTGCCCGGGACCTTCGATCATCACCTGCACGCCATGCGATTTCGCGATCTTCGTGAGCTCGCCGAGGGTGCGGAGTTCGGCGAACTGGGCCTCGTCGTTGGCGTCCGCGATGGAGCCGGGGCGCAGGCCGTCGCCGAGCGAGAACGTGACGTCGTAGCGGTGGAGGATTTCGCAGAGTTCGTCGAAGTGGGTGTACAGGAACGATTCCCGGTGATGGGCAAGGCACCACGCCGCCATGATCGAACCGCCGCGGGAGACGATGCCGGTGACCCGGCGCGCGGTCAGCGGGATGTAGCGGAGCAGTACTCCGGCGTGGACCGTCATGTAGTCGACGCCCTGTTCGCACTGCTCGATCACGGTGTCGCGGTAGATCTCCCACGTGAGTGCCGTCGGATCGCCGTTGACCTTCTCCAGCGCCTGGTAGATCGGCACGGTTCCCACGGGCACCGGCGAATTGCGCAGGATCCATTCCCGGGTCTCGTGAATGTTCTTGCCGGTGGACAGGTCCATGATGGTGTCCGCGCCCCACCGCGTCGCCCACACCATCTTCTCGACCTCTTTTGCGATCGACGACGTCACCGCGCTGTTGCCGATGTTCGCGTTGATCTTGACCGCGAACGCCTTGCCGATGATCATCGGCTCGAGTTCGGGGTGGCAGCGGTTGGCCGGGATCACGGCGCGACCCGCCGCGACCTCGGCGCGCACCGTCTCGGGTGAAACACCCTCGCGTGCTGCGCAATACCGCATCTCGGGGGTGACGGTTCCGGCGCGGGCGGCGTCGAGCTGGGTGCCCGCGCGGTCGGCGATCCACGGCGCGCGCAGATGCGGCAGCCCCGCGTCCAGGTCGATCGTGGCGCCCGCGTCGGTGTAGGGGCCCGACGTGTCGTACACATCGAGGTGCTCACCGTTGGTGAGGTGTACGCGCCGGACCGGCACTCGGATGTCGTCGCCCGACTGCAGGTACTGCTTGGTGCTGCCTTGGATCGGTCCCGTGGTGACGGACGTGGCTGTAGACATGGTTGTGCTCATCGATGATGCTCCCTACGCCGGCATTACCCGGACAGGTTCGACGGTCGACGGCCCCTAGCCGTCCTCTCAGCCCGCTGGTGCGAGCCCCCGTGGGTGTGTAGTTGTCCCGGAGACTGTAACCGAGATCTCTGAGAGTGAACATTCGGGGGAAACTTGGACAGCGGTTCCGCACATCGGTATAAAGGGTGATGAACATCACATTTCGATTACGACACATACCCCCAGGAGATAGCCATGCTGACGGACGCGCAGGTTGTGGACGTGATCGACAACGCCGATCAGAATCGATTCGAACTCCGACTGAGTGGTGACCTGGTCGGCATTCTCGGGTATTTCGCCCTCGCGGACACCCCGCCGGGTGCGGGCGCGGGAGTGGGAGTGGTGGCCCGGCCGCCGGGCCGGCAGGGCCGGGGTCGTCAGGCTCCGGTGGTCTCGTTCATGCACACGGTGATCGTGGAGGACTTCGGTCACCGCGGACTCGCCGCACTCATGGTGGGGCGCTCCCTCGACCTCGCTCGCGGGTACGGCTGGAAGGTACGGCCCGTGTGCACCTATGTGCAGCGCTTCGTCGCAGGGCATCCCGAATACCGCGACCTCATGGTCCCGGTGGAGGCTTGACGGCGACGGGACACGAATCGACCACTCGTCGGCAACGAAACGGTTCCGGGGCCCGTGGTTCCGCTCGCGAGGGCGCCCGGGAACTGTTTCCATGAGTGGCATGGATCACATCTCGAACGGTTCCGACCCATCGGGGAGCATCGCGGCGACTGTTACGCGCGTGCTCGACAACCCCGCCCACGAACGATTCGATCTGTGGCTGGGGGACGAGCTGGTCGGCATCCTCGGCTATCGCGACGAGGACGACATTCCCGGATTCACCGCCAGACCCGGCGAGGTGGTCGCGTTCATGCACACGGTGATCGTGGAAGACCTCGGTGGCCGCGGTCTCGCCGCGGTCCTGGTTCGTGAGGCGCTGGGTTCGGCGCGCCGGCGGGGCTGGAAGGTGCGCCCGATCTGCACGTACGTCCGGCGCTACGTGGCGCTGAACCCGGAGCATCTCGACATTCTGGTCGCCGACTAGACCCCGGGGGCGCCGTTCGTCTCGGGTTGCTGCGCCTCAGTCGCCGAGGTCGACGATGACGGGCGCGTGATCGCTGGCGCCCTTGCCCTTGCGTTCGTTGCGGTCGATCTCGGCCTTGTCGACACGGCCGGCGAGGGCGGGCGACCCGAGCACGAAATCGATGCGCATGCCCTGCTTCTTCGGGAACCGCAGCTGGGTGTAGTCCCAGTAGGTGTAGACGCCCGGACCGGGGGTGTGTGGCCGGACGACGTCGGCGAATCCCGATTCGACGAACGCCTGGAAGGCCTCCCGCTCGGGGGCGGACGTGTGGGTCTTGCCCTCGAACAGCGCCGGATCCCAGACGTCCTCGTCGGTGGGTGCGACGTTCCAGTCACCGACCAGCGCGATCTGCGCGTCCGGATCACGGTCGAGCCACCCGACCGCATCCGTGTGCAGCTTCGCCAGCCACTCCAGCTTGTACGTGTAGTGCGGATCGGCGAGCTCGCGGCCGTTGGGCACGTACAGGCTCCAGACGCGGACGCCGTTGCAGGTGGCACCGATGGCGCGCGCTTCCTGCACGGGGGCGACCTCCGGATCCTTGTGGAACCCGGGCTGATCCTCGAAGCCGATCTGCACGTCGTCGAGGCCGACGCGGGACGCGATCGCCACACCGTTCCACTGGCTGAGGCCCACGTGCGCGACCTCGTACCCGAGTTCGGCGAACCGCTCGTACGGGAACTGCTCGTCCTTGCACTTGGTTTCCTGCATCGCCAGCACGTCGACGTCGGACCGCTGGAGCCAGTCCAGGATCCGGTCGGTACGGGCACGAACAGAGTTCACGTTCCAGGTTGCGATGCGCACGGCAGCCACCCTAGCGGCACGCCCCGACAGATTCTCAGCCGCCGGGTTCGGTGGCGTAGCGGTACCGGTGGTGCGCCACGAAGCCGACGTTGCGGTACATCGCCTGCGCGCCCTCGTTCTCGACGGCGACCTGCAGGCACGCGTGGGTCGCGCCGTGCTCGCGCCCCCAGTTGATCATGTCGCCGCAGATCAGGCTGCCGATTCCGCGGCGGCGGTGAGCCTGCGCCACCTCGACCGCGGTGAGCCCGACCCACCGGCGGTCGTCCGGCGCGGTCGTGACGGATCCGCGGGCGACGGCGAGGAGCGCCGAGTCGGCGGCGCCGATCCGGCCGAAGCCGAGCGTCCCTCCGCGGACCGCGTTCAGCACGTCGACCGCGAAGTCGGGCAGCGCGGACCCGCGGTAGCGGTACAGGGCGAGCCAGTCCGGATCCGGGTGATCGGTGACGGTCGTGGTCCGCGGACCCTCGGGCAGCGCCAGATTGTCGACGTCGGCGGCCATCACGACCACTTCGTCGCTGACGTTCCAGCCCGGCGGCACCTCGCCCAGGCGGTCGGGGATCAGCAGCCGCAGCGGGCGGTCCCGCTCGGCGTACCACTCGCGCAGACGGTCGAGCGTGCCGCCGGGGGAGGGGTCGTCCAGGCTCCCGACCGTCCCGCGGTCGCCGAGCGGCGCCGCCGAGTTGGCGCGTCCGGTGAAGCCGTGGCCGTACCGGGCGAGCCAGCCGTCGATCCATGCGTGCTCGATCCCCGGCCAGCCGTCGGCGGAGGCCAGTTCGAGGGACCGGATCTCGCTCGCCCGCACCGGTCGCGCGGGGACGGCCTTCAGCGCGACCACTCGCCCGGGCTCCACTTCGATCGCGGTGCCGGCCGCATCGCGGACGACCACGACCGGCTCGACGCTCTCGAGCACCCCGATGACGTCGGTCATCGGATGGCTGGACCCGGGCGGCCGCTGGTAGCGCAGCACCACCCGGGCTCCGAGCGGAATGTCAGTCGTCATGCCCGAACGGGTCTTCGACCGTTCCGGGCACCCAGCTGAGACCGGGAACTCCCCAGCCGGCGCGCTTGATGGTCTTCTTGGCGGCGCGTGCGTTGCGGCCGACCAGCATGTCGACGTAGAGGAAACCGTCGAGGTGACCGACCTCGTGCTGCAGCATGCGCGCGAAGAAGTCGCGCCCCTCGATCTCGACGGCATTGCCGTCGGCGTCGGTGCCGGTCACCTTCGCCCACTCGGCCCGGCCGGTGGGGAACTGCTCGCCGGGAACGGACAGGCAGCCCTCGACGTCGTCGTCCGGGTCCGGCATGGTCTCGGGGCGTTCCGACGTCTCGAGGACCGGGTTCACGACGCAACCCCGGCGGCGGAACGGCTTTCCGCTCTCGTCGACGTCCGGGCAGTCGTAGACGAACAACCGCATCGGCAGGCCGACCTGGTTGGCGGCGAGCCCGACGCCGTTGGCGGCGTCCATCGTGTCGTACATGTCGGCGATGATCTGTGCGAGTTCCGCAGGTGACTGGGACACCGTCTCGGTCGGTTCGTGCAATACCGGGTCGCCCACGATCCGGATGGGGAGGATGGCCATGGTCGTCAAGGATAGTGCGGCGCGCCCGAGCCGTTCGCACTGCCCGCGGCGTTCGTCGTGGTTGAATAGTCGCTGAAGTACAGCTGTGTAATTCGTTGCTCGGTCGGCCACGCGATCGAGGAGCCGGGGGAACGTGGTTTCGCTGAGGTCGAGCGAGAGCTAGTAGTCGAGGAGTGAGATGGACGGCGCAACAGCGCGTAGTCGGAACCAGTCCGAGCGCACCGACAGCGACACTTCCGTAGGGGTCGACGACGTCGTCGACGGCCTCTCGCGTCGGGAGCACGACATCCTGTCCTTCGAGCGCCAATGGTGGAAGTACGCCGGCGCGAAGGAAGAAGCGATCAAAGAGCTGTTCGACATGTCCGCCACCCGGTACTACCAGGTACTCAACGCGCTGGTGGACCGGCCCGAGGCACTCGCGGCCGACCCGATGCTCGTGAAGCGCCTGCGACGGCTGCGCGCGAGCAGGCAGAAGGCCCGCGCGGCCCGTCGCCTCGGGTTCGACGTCACGTAGCACCCGGTCGCTAAGGTCGACATCGTGAGTACTCCGAAACCCGAATCGTCCGGCCCGCCGTTACGTGCCCTCGCGATGGTGCTGATCGCCCTCGCGATTCTCTTCGCGGGTCTCGGGTTCGCCTCGCTCGGGGGTTCGGACTCGGAGGAGACCGCAGCCACCGTCACGACCTCGGCGGCTGCCACGACCACCGCCGCCCGTCCGACCACGGCCGCCGGAGCGGGAGGTGCCTCCGCTTCCGCGGCGAGCACGACGTCCGGTGCGTCCAGCACCACGAAGGCCGCCGACGCTGCGTCGGTGCCGGTGCGGGTGCTCAACAACAGCAACGTCACGGGTCTCGCGAGCCAGACCGCCACCGAACTGATGTCTTCGGGGTGGACGGTGTCGGAGACCGGCAACTACAGCGACGGCACCATCTCCGAAACCACCGTGTACTACGGGACTTCCGCGGCCGAGAAGGAAGCGGCCACCGAGATCGCGGCGCAACTCGGGGTGTCGGCCGAGCCGAAGTTCCCGGGTATCGCCAATTCGTCCGCCGGTGTGGTCGTCATCGTCACTTCCGCGCAGTAGACCGGACGGTCGGTGCACCGGCGCCGCAGTTATGATCAGGTGCACTTCTTCGCCACCTCAAAGGAGCGGTTTGATGGCCTCGAGTTCTACCCGTCGGATGTCCTGGCGCATTGTCACCCCGGTGGTGGCCATTGCGGCACTCGGACTGACCGCCTGCAGTAACAACGAGGAGCCGACCGACGTTCCCGGCACCACTCCTCCCGTCTGGACCGGCGCCGCCGATCCCAGTGCCGCAGGCGTTCCCGGCGACGCCGAGAGCGGCTCGGGCGAACACGCGGAAAGCGGCGCGCTCACCGCGACGCTGAAGAACGCGGAGGGCGAGAACGTCGGTACCGCCACGTTCAAGCAGTCGGGAAGCCACGTCGAGGTCACCGTGTCCGTCAAGGATCAGACGCCCGGGTTCCACGGGTTCCACGTGCACTCCGTCGGAAAGTGCGAGACGAACTCCGTGGCACCGACCGGCGGTGCGCCCGGAAACTTCCTGTCCGCGGGCGGGCACTTCCAGGCGGCGGGCCACTCGGGGCACCCCGCGAGCGGCGACCTCACCTCGCTGCAGGTGCTCGAGGACGGGACCGCCGAGTTGGTCACCAGCACCGACGCCTTCACGGTCGAGGATCTGAAGAACGGCGACAGCGGCACCGCGGTCATGATCCACTCGGGTCCCGACAATTTCGCGAACATCCCCACCCGGTACGCACCCGCTCCCGATCAGGAAACCCTGAACACCGGTGACGCAGGCTCTCGTGTGGCCTGCGGTGTCATCGGCGCCGGCTGAGTCGCGTGACACCCCGGCTGCGGCCGGGGTGTCGGTACGCTGCCGCGCACTGCGGCCTGTGGTTGGATCGAAACCGTGGTAGTTCCCTTTCCCGGTTCGCCGCGGCCGACACTGGGTGTCGAGTGGGAGATCGCGCTGGTCGACAGGGTCACGCGGGATCTCTCCAACACGGCCGCGGAGGTGTTCGACGCGGTCGCGAATCTCGCGGGTCCGGAGGATCCGCGGATCACCAAGGAGTTGCTGCGCAACACCGTCGAACTCGTCACCGGCATCCACTCCACCGTCGGTGAGGCGATGGACGACCTCGACGAGTCGCTCGACCTGTTGCGGCGGGCGGCGAACCCGCTCGGCGTCGATCTCATCTGCGCCGGAACGCACCCGTTCGCGCAGTGGTCGACCCAATTGGTCACGCGGACACCGGATTACGACGAGCTGATCGAGCGCACCCAGTGGTGGGGCCGTCAGATGCTGATCTGGGGTGTGCACGTCCACGTGGGGGTGTCGTCGCCGCAGAAGGTGTTCCCGATCCTCAACGCGCTCTTGCAGCGGTACCCGCATCTGCTCGCGCTTTCCGCGTCCTCACCGATGTGGGCGGGCGTCAACACGGGGTACGCGAGCAATCGCGCCCTGATGTTCCAGCAGCTTCCCACTGCGGGGCTGCCGTACCAGTTCGCGAACTGGGCGCAGTACGAGGATTTCATCAGCGACCAGATGAAGACCGGCGTAATCACCAAGATCGGCGGGATGCACTGGGACATCCGGCCCGCGCCGCGGTGGGGCACCATCGAGGTCCGCGTCTTCGACGGGATCTCCACCCGCGCCGAACTCAGTTCTCTCGTCGCGCTCGTGCACTGCCTGATCGTCGACCTGGACCGGCGTTTCGAGGCGGGCGAGAACCTGCCGAACCTGCAGCCGTGGCACGTGAAGGAAAACAAGTGGCGGGCCGCGCGGTACGGACTCGACGCCGAGATCATTCTCGACGAGGACAGCAACGAGCGACTCGTCACCGACGACCTGAACGACCTGCTGGAGAAGCTGGCGCCGACCGCGGTGCGGCTCGGGTGCGCGGACGAATTGGCCGCCGTGGCGGAGATTCCCCGCCGCGGCGCCTCCTATCAGCGGCAACGTCAGGTCGCGGAGGCGACCGGCGGTGACCTGGTGGCAGTCGTCGACGCGCTGGTGAAAGAGCTCGGGACCTGAAAGCCGGTCTCGGGCAGGGCGCTCGTCCACTTGCCGTTCACGTGTTGTTTACACTTGGCGGGTGTCGATCGACGATGTTGCCGTTGTACGGCCGGGTGGGCCCGTCGATCGTTCCCGCATGTTCGTTGCGGGCGGGGCGCTCGGGGTGGCGATCCTGCTGGTCGTGGTTCAGTCGGTCGCGTCCGTCCAGGGTTTCCCGGGTCCCCTGGAGAGCCTGTTCCGTGACTACGTCCTGACCCCCAAGTCGGCGTCCGTTCCGTGGGCCGGTCTCGCGCTCGCGATGGTCGGGCTCACCAACCGGCAACGGGTCGTCGCGCTGTCCGCGGCGGCGGGCATCGACGTGGTGGTCGCCGCTGTGCGCTACCTGTCGGGTGGCCCGCTGACGGTCGGGAACGGCGCCACGTGGGTGCTCACGGCGATCGGTGTCCACGCCGCGGTCCGGTGGACCGGCGAGCAGCGGCGCAGCGCCCTGAAAGGTGTCGGGCTGGGTGCGCTGCTGATTCTCGCGACCAAGTTCGGCGACGCCTGGCTGCAGGTCACGATCATGGCCGGGCCGATGGTCCTCGACGAATTCGCCCAGCTCGCGGATCATGCGCTGGGAAGCCCGTCGTGGCACATGGGTCGGTTCGTCGACGCGCTCGGTCCCGTCGGTTACGGCATCCTGCACTGGGTCTACATCGAACTGCCGGTCGCGGCGATCGCGGTGGCCGTCTACCAGTTGCGGAACGGATGGCCCTCGCACTACCTGGTGCGCACGTTCCTGCTGATCGGTCTCGTCGGTCCCGTGTTCTACGTGCTGTTCCCCGTGGTCGGTCCGATCTTCGCCTTCGGCACCGAAGGGCAGGGGTTCCAGGTCAGCGACTACTGGCCGAACCTGGTCCCGGCACCCGACTTCGCGCCCGAACCCCTGCCGTTCGATTCGACGACCCCGCGCAACTGCATGCCGAGCCTGCACACGGCGTGGGCCCTCGCGCTGTTCATCCATTCCCGGCAGGGTGCCTGGTGGCTGCGGCTCGGCGGCACGTTCTGGCTGGTGTGCACACTGACTGCGACCCTCGGGTTCGGCTACCACTACGGCGTCGACCTGGTCGCCGGAGCCGTCCTGTGCCTGACCATCGAGTCCGCGCTCCGCGACCCCGAACGGGGATGGGGCTGGTTCCGGGTCCGCCTCGTCGGTGGCGGCGCACTGGTGCTGGCGGGACTGCTGCTCAGCTACCGCTACCTGGCGGTGCCGATGGGCCGATTCCCTGAGGTGTCCGGCCCGCTCGTTCTCGGTGTCCTCGCCGCGATGATTCTCGGCTTCTATGCGACGTTCTTCGCCCGGCCCGACACCGCGCTAGCCCGGTGGGGCAGCGGCGCGAAGACGGCGGTCACGGACGTTCTGGTGGCTCCAACTCGTTGATCATCAGCAGCCCGTCCTGATCGCGCTGCTCCCGGTACGCCACCCGGCCGACGCTGTGCGCGATGACCGGCGCGGTGAACAGGGTGAAGATGCCGACGAGGATCAGCATCCAGATGTCGACGTTGCCGCGCAGTTCGAGGACGGCACCCGCGAGCACCATGATGAGACCGACCACCTGCGGTTTCGTGGCGGCGTGCATGCGGCGCAGGGTGTCGGGGAAACGGACGATGGCGATGGCGGCCGTCAGTGCGAGCAGCGACCCGCACAACATGAGGGTGGCCCCGATGACGTTCAGCACGGTGGTCACGACTTGTCACTCACCCGGAACCGGGCCACCGACACCGAGCCGATGAACCCCACCAGCGACAACGCGACGATGGCGGGCACGATCGTCGTGTCGCCGGTGTACGCCGCCCACACGGCGAGTCCGCACATCGCGAGCGCGATCAGGGTGTCGAGGGCGACGAGACGATCGAGCGAGTTCGGACCGTCGAGCAGCCGGAACGTCGTCAGCACCCCGGCGACGACCAGGATGATCCCGGATATGACCGATACGACTGTCATGAACTGCCCTCCTGAGCGGGGTCGTCGTACAGCTGGTCGCGGTTGTGCCACGGGCTCGGTTTCCAGTCGGAGTCCCGTTCGAACGCCTCGACGAACAACCGTTCCAGCTGCGCGACGGTGCGGTAGAACTGGCTGACCGCCTTCTGCGAGCCCATGTCCAGGACGTGGACGTACACGATCCGCCGGACCTGGTCGATCTCGAGGACCATGGTGCCCGGGATGAGGTTCAGCACGTCGATGCACAGTGTCAGCACGAGGTCCGACTTGATCCCCAACTGGTATCGCAGGACGCCGGTGACGGGCGGCGGCCCGGGCCGGAGTGCGAGCCACGCGATCTGGAGGCTCGACTGGAGCGAGTAGTACACGAACATCACGGCCAGCCGCAGCAGTGGCAGGACGTGTACCCGGCCCTCCACGGGTACCCGCGGCAGCGGCATGAGCACCATGATGATCGCGCCGACGGCGAGTCCGCCGAGGATGTTGCCCCAGCTGACGTTGCCCCACAACAGGATCCACACCGACATCAGCCACAGCAACGCGCCGAACTGGAGAATTCTCTCGCGTTTCATCGCGGTGCCTCCTGCGCTTCGCCGCCGGGATGACCGCCGAGGACGGCGTCGATGTAGATGGACCGGTTCTGCAGGTCGCTCGCCGCGCGATCGCTGATCTGGATGATCTGACCGGCGAACACCGTCATCGCCAGCCCGACGGCGACGAGGGCGACGGTGGGGATCAGCATCATCGCGGGGATCCGGCCCACGTCGGCGCGGTCGTCGAACGCGATGTCGGCCTCGGACTCGTCGAGTAGCGCCGACGGGCTGACGTCCGCGAGGTCGCCCTCGGGGGCGTCGGCGCGGGCCCGCCAGAACGCCTTGGTCCACACGCGTGCGACGACGTACAGGGTGAGGAGGCTGGTGACGGTTCCGCCCGCGACGAGGGTCCACGCCAGCACGCTCGCGTCCGCCGAGCCGGCCTGCAACAACGCGACCTTGCCGATGAACCCGGAGAACGGGGGAATGCCGCCGAGGTTGAGGGCCGGAATGAGGAACACGATGGCCAGGACGGGGCTGGCCGCGGCGAGCCCGCCGAGACGACGCAGCGACGACGACCCGGCCTGGCGTTCGATGAGACCGACCACCAGGAACAAGGTGGTCTGCACGAGGATGTGGTGGGCCACGTAGTAGATGGCACCCGAGAGCCCCGACTGCGTGGACAGCGCGACCCCGAACACCATGTATCCGATGTGGCTGACCAGGGTGAAGGACAGCAGACGTTTGATGTCGCTCTGCGCGATCGCACCGAGGATCCCGACGAGCATCGTCAGCAGGCCGCAGACCATCAGCACGTTGTCGAGTTCGCCCTCCGGGAAGAGCAGCGTGTGCGCGCGGATGATCGCGTACACACCCACCTTGGTGAGCAGGCCGGCGAACACGGCGGTGACCGGGGCCGGCGCGGTGGGGTAGGAGTCGGGCAGCCACGTCGACAGCGGGAACACCGCGGCCTTGATGCCGAACGCCACGAGCAGCACGCCGAAGATGGCGGTGCGGGTGCCGGACGGGATGCCGTCGAGGCGGGTGGCCATGTCGGCGAGGTTGAGGGTGCCGGTGGCCGCGTAGGCGAACGCGATGCCCGCCAGGAAGATCAGCGACGACACCATCGACACCATCACGTACGACACACCCGCGCGGACGCGGTCGGCGCTCGCGCCCAGTGTGAGCAGCACGAAACTGGCGGCGAGGAGGACCTCGAAACCGACGTACAGATTGAACAGGTCGCCCGCGAGGAACGCGTTGGAGATGCCGGCCGTCAGCGCCAGATACGTCGGCAGGAAGATCGAGACGGGCTGGTCCTCACTGCCGTCGCGGATACCCTGACCCACGGCGTACGCCATGACGGCGAGCAGCACGATCGACGAGACCACCAGCATCATCGCGGACAGCCGGTCGACCACCAGCGTGATGCCGATCGGCGAGTCCCAGCCACCCACCTGAACGGCCGTCGTGCCGTCGCGATCGGCGAGGAACAGCAGCAGTCCCGACACGACGAGGACGCCGATCAACGCGACGAGCGTGATGATCCGCTGGGCCCGCGGACGCCGGCCGAGCACCAGCGTGGCCGCGGCGGCGAGCATCGGGACGAGGACGGGCAGCGGCGCGAGCGCCGTGATGACGTTCGGGGAAATGGTCACGACTTCTCCCCGATCCCGGCCTTGTCGATGTCCTCGTCGTCGTCGAAGTCACCCTCGTGCAGGTCTTCGTAGCATTCGAGGTCTTCGAGGTTCTTCAGTTCGTCCAGGGGAATGGGGTTTCCGTCCTTGTCGAAGGCGTCGCCGCTGAAACTCGGCTCGCCGGTGACCGGGTCGTCGGAGCGGTCGCGGTCCGGGGCCTCGGCGGGCGACCTGCGCCGCAGGACCTTGGTGTCCTCGGGGTCGTTCTCGACGGCGTCCTGCGTGGTGATCTTGAACGACCGGTACGCGAGCGCGAGCACGAAACCGGCGATGCCCATCGTGATGACGATCGCCGTCAGGATCATCGCCTGAGCCAGCGGGTCGGCCATCGACTCGTGAATGGACTCGCGGCCGACGATGGGCGGATTGCCGTCCGGACCACCGGACGTGAGGATGAGAAGGTTGATGCCGTTGCCGAACAGCAGCAACCCCAGCAGCATGCGGGTGATGCTGCGTTCGATGAGCAGGTAGACGCCGGCGGACACGAGGACGCCGATGATGACGAGAAATCCGATGTTCGCGCTCATTACTGGTTCACCTCGACCTGTGCGTCGAGACGTGCCCCGAGACTGCGGAGTACGTCGAGTACGAGTCCGACCACGATGAGGTACACACCCAGGTCGAAGAACAGTGCGGTGACCATCTTGACGTGACCGATCACCGGCAGCGTCACCTCGAACACCGCGGACGACAGCGCGGGGGCGCCGAGGAACAGCGACGCGAGCGCGGTACCCGCGGCGAGCGTGAGCCCGAGCCCCAGGATCTTGCCCGCGTCGATCGGAACGGTCTCGCCGAGTTCGTACCGCCCGCCCGCGAGGTAGCGCAGGACCAGCGCCAGACCGGCGGTGAGGCCGCCGGCGAAACCGCCGCCGGGTGCGTTGTGGCCGGCGAAGAAGAAGTACACCGACAGCACCATGATGGTCGGGAAGATCAGCCGGGTCGTCACCTCGAGGACCAGTGACCGGTGTTTCGGATCGATGAGGTCGCCGCCGAGCAGCCACGTGGTCTCGGAATGCGAGGCCGAAGAATCGGCCGTGACCGCGGGGGCATCGGCCACTCTGGGGGCGCTGCCGAAGCGGCGGTTCCGGAACACCAGGCTCGCGACACCGGTGGCCGCGACGAGCAGCACCGAGATCTCGCCGAGCGTGTCCCACGCGCGGATGTCGACGAGCAGGACGTTGACCACATTCTTGCCGTTGCCGAGGTAGTACGCCGCGTCGGGGAGTCGCTCGTAGATCGGCACCGAGTTCCGCGCGTTGATGGCGTACGCGCCGATCGTGGTGATGGTGGCACCGACGGCGACCGCCAGCATCGCCCGCGGAATCTTGAATCCGATCGCCCGGCGCTCGTCCACCTCGGCGGGCAGCTTGCGGAACACGAGGACGAAGATGACGAGGGTCAGCGTCTCCACCAGGAACTGGGTGAGCGCCAGGTCGGGGGCGCCGTGCAGAGCGAACAGCACACCGCACCCGTAGCCGCTGAGACCGACGAGGATCACGCTGGCCAGACGGTTGCGCATCACCGTCGCCGCGAGCGCGGCCGCGACCATCATCAGCCCGATCACGAATTGCACCGGCGAATCCCACAGGCGGACGTCGGCGCCGGTGTCGGTGCCGACGACGAGCAGCACCAGCGGCACCAGCACCAGGGTGCCGAGGATGGTCGCCTGGGTCAGCGGCAGCGAACCGCGCTGGGTGGCGCCGGTCAGCCGCATGGACAGGGCGTCCATGCCGCGCAGCGTCGCGTCGTAGATGCGGTCGGCGTTGCCGAGCGGCGGATGTTCGAACCGCAACCGGTTGACCCAGCGCTGCGCCACGAAGAGCGCGGTGCCGACGGCGAAGACGAGCAGTGTGAGCAGCAGTGCCGTGTTGACGCCGTGCCACAGCGCGAGGTGGTAGTCGGCGGCGGCCTCCGCCGGCAATGTGCGCGAGTACGGCGTCAGCAGCTTCTCGAGCTGCGGCGCCGCCAGTCCCGCCGCGAGGCTCAGCACCGCGAGGACGGCGGGTGCGGCGAGGAACAGCGGTCCGGGTGCGTGCATACCCTGCACGGCGGGGCTCGGCCGCGCGAGCCGCTTGCGGCCGAACGCGCCCCACATGAAGCGCACGCTGTAGGCGAGCGTCAGGATCGAACCCAGCACCACGACGCCGACGGTGGCGATCCGCGCCGGGTCGGCGAGCACGGTCGTGCTCAGCAGGGAGTCGAAAGCGGCTTCCTTGCCGACGAACCCGAGGAACGGCGGAAGTCCGGCCATGCTGGCCGCGGCCAGCGCGGCGAACACCATCAGCGCCGGCGCGCGATTGCCGAGGTGCGCGAGTTTGCGGATGTCGCGGGTCCCCGTCGTGTGGTCGATGATGCCGACCACCATGAACAGTGCCGCCTTGAACATCGCGTGCGCGACGACCATCGTCATACCGGCGAGCGCGGCATCGCGGGTGCCGAGACCGACCAGCACCATCATGAAGCCGAGTTGGCTGACGGTGCCGAACGCGAGCACCAGTTTGAGGTCGAACGCACGCATCGCCCGCCACCCGGCGAGGACCATCGTCAGCAGGCCGAGAGTGATGATCGTGAACCGCCAGGGTGCCGCGTCGGCGAAACCCGGCGACAGCCTGGCCACGAGATAGATGCCCGCCTTCACCATCGCCGCGGCGTGCAGATAGCCGCTGACCGGGGTCGGGGCGGCCATCGCGCCGGGCAACCAGAAGTGCAGCGGGACGATCGCCGATTTCGACAGCGCACCGATGAGGACCAGCACGACACCGACACCGGCGAGCCAGCCGCGGGGTGCGACCTCGATCAGTTCGGACAGGTTGTACGTGCCACTCACCTGGCCGAGGATGATGATGCCGACGAGCATGGCCAGACCACCCGCGGTCGTGACGAGCAGGGCCTGCGTCGCGGCGCGGCGGCTCGAGGCGCGTTCGGCGTAATGCCCGACCAGCAGGAACGACAGGACCGTCGTCAGCTCCCAGAAGATGTACAGCAGCAACATGTTGTCGCTCGCGACGAGCCCGAACATGGCCCCGGCGAACGCCACCATCTCGGCGGCGAAGATGCCGAGACGGGGTTCGTCGTCGGTGAAGTAGCGGGCGCAGTAGACCAGGATCAGCGTGCCGATGCCCAGCACCAGCACCGACATGATCGCGGCGAGCGGATCGAACCAGAAGTCGAGGTCCATCGACAGGCCCGGTGCCCACTCGACGGACACGGTCTGTTCCGTGCCCCAGTTCGCGATCACCCATCCGAGTGACGCCAGCGGGACGAGGGAGAGGGGATAGAAACCGTTGCGGCCGAACTGGCGCACCACAAGCGGAGCCAGAACGGCGGCAACGGCATGGGCGAGCAGAACAGCAAGCAAAAGGCACTCCGTCGGGGGTCAGCGGGCGGCGGGGTGTCGGAACGAAACGAACCGAGTCGTGTAGACCGTTCGCTTAGCTAGCGAACTGGGCTACGTGTACATCCTACTGGGTCGGTTATTCGGACCCACAATCGCGGCAAATCGGACTATTGGGGCGCACTGTGTTATGGGCGCGTGCCCCGGCTGATCTATCTTGGGTCGGTGCCAGCCGAGATTCGAACCGCCGCGCTCGCCCACATCCGTGACCGCAAACTCCTCCAGACGCGTTCGGCGGGGAAGACCGCGTTCTACATGGCAGGCGGCAAGATCGACCCGGGCGAGAACGCCGAACAGGCTCTGCACCGCGAGATCCGGGAAGAACTCGACGCCGGAATCGTCGACGGGACGCTCGAACGTCTGGGGGTCTTCGAGGCCCCCGCGTACGGACATCCCGAGGGCACGGACCTGCACATGACCTGTTTCCTCGCCGAACTCAGCACCGAGCCGCGGCCGACGAGCGAGATCGCCGAACTGCGCTACTTCACCGTCGACGAGTACGCGGCGATGCCCGACGTCGCGCCCGGCTCGATGCTCGTGTTCCGCCGACTGCAGTCGCTCGGCCTCCTCGACTAGGTGAGTGGCGCGGTGCCCTCCGCTGCACTGTGGCGCTCACGGAGCGAGTAGACGCAGAACGCGACGACGAGCAGCATCGCGACACCGGCGAGATGGTCGGACGCGGCGGTCGAGGCCGGCGACGACGGCAGACGGTGTTCGCTGGGCGCACCCGAGTAGACCACCCGGCTGCGGGGGACCGTCGTCGCCGCGACGAACACCAGCGACGCGAACGGCAGCGCCAGACCGAGCACCGCGACGGGCGCCGTACCGGGCAGCGCGGAAGCGAGCGCGAAACCCGTGCCGCCGCCCAGGACCGCCAGGCGGAGCAGAAGCGCGACGCCGTCGTCGCCGAAGTCCGGCGAGATGGTCGCGACCAGCGGAACGACGGCGGCGAGACACAGGCCCCACGCCGGCCGACGCCACTTCGGCGGAACCCTGACCGCCACCGCCATTCCCGCGGCGAGGGCGACGACGCCGACCGCCAGCAACGCGGGCGCGGGCGTCGTCACCCGCGGGGTCCGGAGGTCGTCGAGGACGAGCACGGACGCGGCGGTGACCCCCGTCGCCGCCACCAGGAAATGTCCGTCGATGCCGGGGAACCGGCGCGCGATCAGCACCGTGGCCCCCAGGATCACGGCCAGCGAGAACGCCACGATCAGCCAGACCGTGAGGGGTTCGCCGAATTCCTGATCGTCGATCCACGCCCCGAGCAGCCGGTTGAGCAGCGCGAGCCCCAGGGCTCCGACCAGCGCGGTCAGCAAGGTCTTCCGTTCGGGGCGTTGCACCCGGAACTGCGACCGTGCCACCACCGCCGACGCGAGCGCGAACACGAGAACACCGATCAGCAGCCACAGTGGGGGTTCGCCGATCGCCGAGGTGCTCATGCTCGCGGGCTCCACATACGCGGTGTCGCCGCGCGGCAGTTTCTGCACACTTGCGAGGAGGAACGCGCCCGCGACCCCCAGGGTCAGGGCCAGCTGCGAACCCCAGCGACCCCATACCGCCGCGACCGCCGCGCCCAGCAGGAACCCGGCCGTCGCGGTCTTGGCGAAGTGCAAGGCGATCAACGTGTCGACGCCCCCGGCGTCCGGCACCGCCCACCGCGCGCCGATCAGGACGACCGCGCACACCGCGGCCAGGAGCCACGACGCCCGGCGGGAGCCGGACCGTTGCAGACCGCCCACCGAGACGACGGCGAGAACCAGGGCCACCACCACACCCGTCGGCTGGCTGCTGATCCACCGGTCGATCTCGCGATCGGAGGCGTTGATCGTCCATGCCCGGTTGCGGGGATTGGTGAGGACGAACCCGGCCAGTGCGCCGGACGCGAGAGCAGCCGCGGCCGACAGGGGTTCCCGGAAGTCCATTATTTCACGGTACTCGAGCGGGAAGGAATGGAAACGGCGAACCGCGCGTTGGCACCGAAGGCGTGCCCGAGAACGACTCCGATCGAATACCCCGAGGCGAGGAGCCCCCTATGACGTCGATCAACGAGAAGGCCACCACCCTGCTGGAGCTGCACCGGCCCGGCAACCCCGTCATCCTGCCCACCGTGTGGGATGCGTGGTCCGCGAATCTGGCTGTGTCCGCCGGGTTTCAGGCGCTGACGGTCGGAAGCCACCCGGTGTCCGACTCGATCGGCAAGCCCGACAACGAGGGGATCACGTTCGACGAGCTGCTGCACCGCATCTCGCAGATCACCGCCGCGGTGGAGCTGCCGCTGTCGGTCGACATCGAATCCGGCTACGGGCTCGAGCCCGCCCGGCTCATCGAGGGACTGATCGGTGCGGGCGCGGTGGGTCTGAACATCGAGGACACGGTCCACAGCGAGGGCGGACGCCTCCGCGAGCCGCAGGAGCACGCCGACTTCGTCGGAGGGTTGCGGCAGGCCGCCGACGCCGCCGGGGTCCATGTGGTCGTGAACGCGCGGACAGATCTGTTCGTGAAGCAGGTCGGCGACGAGTCCGACCGTGTCGACCGCGCGATCGCGCGACTGAAGCTCGCCGCCGAGGCCGGAGCCGACGTGCTCTACCCCGTCGGCCGTCACGACGACGCCACCCAGAAGCGGCTCACGTCGGAGCTGCCGTTGCCCGTCAACGCGATCGGGCTGCCCGATCAGGACGATCCGGCGAGCTTCGGACCGCTCGGCGTCGCGCGGGTGAGTTTCGGCCCGTTCTTCCAGGCCGCGCTCGCCGCACACGCGGCCACCCTGCTCGGCCGCTGGTCCTGACCCGTGAGTACTTGTTAACC
>NZ_JBHUSF010000160.1:0-19592 GCF_042673295.1 Rhodococcus sp. NPDC057014 | reverse complement strand
GGCTTGAACGCCTGGTCGGCGTCGTCGGCGAACTTCTCCTCGGCGCGCAGACGGACGGCGAGCGGGTAGATCGCGGCCGCGCCGAATCCGAGGGCGGCGGCGACGTGATGCGAGGACGAGATCTGACCGCTCTCGGCGACGACGGAGACCCGCAGGCGCAGGCCCTCCTCGATCAGCCGCTGGTTGACCGCGGAGATCGCCACGATCATCGGCAGCGCGGCGCGGTCGGTGGCCACGTGCCGGTCGGTGAGGATCGCGATGCCGCCCTGCTCGCGGGCGAACGCCTCGACGTCGTCGCAGAGCCCGTCGACCGCGGCCTCGAGCGCCGCCGCGTTGGCGGCCGAGTCACCGTGCACCGGGGTGTACAGCATCGGGAACCGCTGCACCGGCGTCTCGGGCTGCTTGCGGATCCGCAGCATGTCCATGTGGGTGAGGATCGGCGAGGGCACCACGATCTGCGGGGCCGACTGCGCGCCACTGTTCGGCTTGGCGCCCAGCGCGACGCGCAGTGTCATGCCGTCGGCCTCACGGATGCTGTCCAGCGACGGGTTGGTCACCTGCGCGAAACGCTGCGAGAAGTACTTCGCGACACCACCCTCCTGATCGGAGAGGGCGTTGATGGCGTTGCCGTAGCCCATCGCGGAGATCTTCTCCTGACCCGACGCGAGCATCGGGTCCATCATGAACTTGAAGCTTTCCTGGTTGTGCGAGTACGCGACGTACCGCTGGGTGCGCTCCAGGTCGCCGTTGTAGCGCAACGGACCCGGCTCGGCTTCGACCTCGGGCAGCGCCTCGATGGTCCGGCGCGCTTCCGCGACGAGCGTCGGGTAGTCGCTGCGGGCGGCGAGCAGTTCGAGCGCCTCGTCGGTGGAGTACGAGCGGCCCACGCGGTGGTCGAAGTACAGCATGCCGCCGGCCTCGATGCGCCCGCGGTGCAGCACGGTGGCGGGGTCGAAGTCGATCTGCCCGGCCTCCGACGTGACGCACAGGTACTCGTCCGTCTCCACCGAACGCAGCGGACGCAGACCGAGCCGGTCGAGCCGGGCGCCGACGACGGTGCCGTCGCCGAAGATCAACGCGGCCGGACCGTCGTTCTTCTCCTCGTACAGCGAGAAGTACTCGAGCATCGCCCGCACCTCGGGCGCCAGCGTGGAATCGTTCTCCCACGCCGGCGGCATCATCGACACGACGGCGGTCACCAGGTCGAGACCGTCCTCCACGACGCGGCTCTGCAGCGTCTGGTCGAGGCGGCAACTGTCCGACTGACCGTGCGGGCGGACGATCTCCCGGTTGCGGGCACGGGCCAGCGCCGTCTCGGACAGGCGGTTCTTCTTGTCGGTGTTGAGCTCACCGTTGTGCGCCATCAGACGGAACGGCTGCGCCATCGTCGGATGCGGGTCGGTGTTGGTGGAGAACCGGGTGTGGAAGTACAGGGTGTGGATGGCGTGGGCCGGATCGACGAGGTCCTGGAAGTAGGGCATCACCTCGTTCGAGTTGAGGCGGCCCTTGAGCACCTGGGTGCGCGCGCTGAGCGACAGCGGGTACAGCCCGGCCAGATCCGGCTGGGTGTACGCGACGGCCTCGATCGCGAGCAGGGCGTCGTGGATGCGGCGGTCGAACTCGGCCTCGTCGGCGCACGCGTCGGGTGCGGTGAACACCCACTGCCGGATCGGCAGCTGGTGCCGGATCGCGGCGGGCCGGAGCACGGTGGCGTCGACGGGCACGTCGCGCTCGAGCAGCACCCGGAACCCCTGCTCGGCGAGAGCCCGCTCGATGACGGCCTCCGCGTCGCCGTGGAACGCGACGTCGGTGGGGAGGAAGAAGTTGCCCACCCCGAAGCGGCCCGCCTCGAGGTCGCCGTCACCGGTCAGGGCGCGGAAGAACGGCACCGACAGGTCGACGCACACGCCGGCGCCGTCGCCGACACCCTCGGCGGACATGCCACCGCGGTGAGGAACGGCACACAGGGCCTCGTGGCCGCGGAGGAGGACGTCGTGGGTCTGAATGCCGTCCTTGCGGGTAATGAAGCCCACGCCGCAGCTGCTCTTGTCGAGCGTCCTGTCGTACAGGCCGGACTCGGTGGCACTCGTGTTCAACCGACTGTCTCCTCGCGATACTCGCCGAATAGGGGTCCGTGCTGGGCGCACGGGTGGCGTCGGCGAGAGGATCACGGCAGAGAACCGGCCCCGTACCGATGCGCCGGTGAGGCAGACGTCGTTGTCTGAAATGCGGACTTTGGCATGTCCACGCGAAACCGCAGATTAGCCGAGGCTAAGTCCGATCTGCAAGCTGCTCGGCTCCAGCGCGACGAGCGGTAGCAAATCCGCGCCCGGCGTGCAGGCCGAACGCGTAGTTGTGAACATCACACCTGGCCAGGCCGCAAAACGTGCATACCCGAACGGCCGTTCGGACTGACTGGTCCGTAGATGCACAGAGTTTGGTCAGACGCTGACGCTATTGCGTCCGCGGATGGCAATTCGGTGGGCGTCGGTGGGGGTCTCGGCCGCTCAGTCGGTGAGATCGATCCGGACCGTCAGGAGGTCGGTGCCGACCGCGCGGACGGCGGTGCTGTTCATCCGGGGCAGCTGGGCCAGCCGCGCCCTCGTGTCGTCGTCGGGCAGCAGTGTCGCCGTGCCGGTGTGCCACCGGCCGTGGATCCGCAGGCGAACGGCATTGTTCGCACGGATGTTGCGGATGTAGTTCGACTTCTCCCCGAACTCGGACACCAGCCAGAACTCGGTGCCCGTGCGCCGGCCGCCGATCGGTGTGACGCGGGGCCGGCCGCTCACCCGGCCGGTGGTCTCGAGCAGGGTCTGGCTCGACAGTCGCGCGGTGAGCGGATTGGCGACGTGCCGCTGGAACTGCATGACGAGCCGTCGTTTGATCGCGCTGAGGTCGGCCATGACGAGAGCCTTCCATGTGGGGAAGGCTCTCGTCGAGGGTTCGCTACGCCGCGGCGACCGTGTCGTCGTCCTCGAACGGGTCGCCGGTGCGCTCGGCGTTGTAGCGGGCTTCGTCGAGGATGCCCTCCCGCTTGGCGACGATGGTGGGGACGAGCGCCTGGCCGGTGACGTTCACCGCGGTGCGGCCCATGTCGACGATCGGCTCGACCGCGAGCAGCAGGCCGACACCGGCGAGGGGGAGCCCCAGCGTCGACAGCGTGAGCGTCAGCATGACCGTGGCTCCGGTGGTGCCCGCGGTGGCGGCGGAACCGATGACCGACACGACGACGATCAGGAGGTAGTCGGTGAACGACAAAGGCACACCGTAGAACTCGGCGACGAAGATCGCTGCGATCGCCGGGTAGATCGCGGCGCAGCCGTCCATCTTGGTGGTCGACCCGAGCGGCACGGCGAACGACGCGTACTCGCGGGGGACACCGAGATTGCGTTCGGTGACCCGCTCGGTGAGGGGCAGGGTGCCGATCGACGACCGCGACACGAAGCCGAGTTGTGTTGCGGGCCACACGCCGGAGTAGAAGGCGCGCACGGACAGTCCGTGCGCGCGGATCAGGACGGGGTAGACGACGAAGAACACGATGGCCAGGCCGGCGTACACGGCGGCGGTGAACCAGCCGAGCGAGCCGATGGCGTCCCAGCCGTACGTGGCGACGGCGTTCGCGATCAGTGCCGCGGTCCCGATCGGTGCGAGACGGATGATCCACCACAGCACCTTCTGCACGATGGCGAGGAGCGATGCGTTGAACTGCAGGAACGGTTCGGCTTTCGCCCCGACCTTCAGGGCGGCGATGCCGATCGCGGCCGCGACGACGAGCAGTTGCAGCACGTTGAAGCTCAGCGACGTGCTGGCCGCGCCGTCGGCGACGGTGGTCTTCGCGTTCAGTCCGAGGAAGTTGCTGGGGACCAGTCCGGTGATGAACGCCCACCACGAACCGGTGGTGCCGGGCGCCTTCTCGGTGGCGGCGCTGACGCCGGTGCGGGCTCCGGGCTGGGTGATCGACCCGACGACGATCCCGATGATCACGGCGATGAACGCGGTGATCGCGAACCACAGCAGCGTCTGCACGGCCAGGCGGGCGGCGTTGGCCACCTCGCGCAGGTTGGCGATCGAGCTGACGATGGCCGTGAACACCAGCGGAATCACCGCGACGGTAAGCAATTTCACATAGCTGGAACCGATCGTGTGGACGGTTCCGACGAGCCAGTTCTCGTTGCCGTCGGCGGCGACGGGCATGGCGCGGGCGACGAGACCGAGGACGACGCCGACGACGAGTCCGGTGACGATCTGGGGGCCGAACGACGTGGCCCACTGGGGGAGTCGGCGCCGAGAGGTGGTCTCGGCGCGCGTGGACAGCGCGGGGCTGGGCATGGGTGTGCCTTTCGCATGGGGCCGTGAGACTGCGCCCGGTGGGGCGGGTACGGCGAGAGAGTCCTGAGTGATGCGGTGCGTCAGCGCGAGCGCGGACAGATGGCACTCGCCTGCAGGCGGAGGTCGACGTAACGCCGAGAGGTCAGGAGCAACACTGCGGGAACATTACTCCCGGTGGTGGCGGGAGTTTTACCCCGGTTCCGCCTCGTCCGGATACCAGCGTGCGTAGACGTCGGGGTGGGCGCGGGTGCGGCTCTTCCACGCGTTCTCGCCGTACGTGTTGTAGAGCGGGTTCGCCGGGTCGTCCTCGATTCCGCGGGCTCGCGCGGCGAGATGCGGTGGCAGGGTGATCACCGGGACCGTGGCGTCGAGAGCGGGATTGAGGAAGTACGGGACCGACAATCGCTCGGGCGCACCGGCGGGCGTGAGCACCCGATGCCGGGTGGCCCGGAGGTAACCACCGGTCGCGACCTCGAGCAGTTCGCCGATGTTCACGACGAATGACCCCGCCCGCGCGGGCGCGTCGATCCAGTCGCCGTCCTCGGTCTCCACCTGCAGTCCCGACGACCCCGGTTCGAGGAGCAGCATGGTCAGCACACCCGAGTCCTTGTGGGCGCCCACCCCCTGCTCACCGGTGTGGTCCGCGCTCGGCCGCGCCGGGTAGCGGACCACCTTGATCAGGGTGGCGGGGGCGTGCGCGAACGCGTCGTCGAAGGTCGCGGGATCGGCGTCGAGCGACGCGGCCCAGTGCCGTAGCAGTCGCATCCCGACGTCGGCGAGCGCAGCGTCGAGTGCCTCGATCGTCTTCTCCAGGTCCGGAAGGTCGCCGGGCCACTGATTGGGCCCCTGCAGGCGCAGGTAGTCCCCGGCGCCGGGGATCGGTGGCCGTTCCGGCCCGATGTCGATCTGCTCGCGCCAGTCGGTCTCACCGTTGGTCAGCTCGCCGCCGAGGCGGTTGTAGCCGCGGAAGTGCGGGCTGTTCAGCATCGCGATGGACTGTTTGGAGTCCTCGGGCAGTGCGAAGAACGCCCGTGCGACCGTGAACACGCGGTCGAGCAACTCCCGGTCCACGCCGTGCCCGTCGAGGTAGAAGAAGCCCACGTGGTGGGTGATTTCCCGCAACCGTTCCCGCCCGGCCGGTGTGTCCAGTTCGGCGAGATCGACGATGGGGAGCATTCCTCCACGGTATCCCCGGGGCGCTGCCGTGTCAGGCGTCCCGGCGGCGCTCGAGCAGGACGCTGTCGTGCCAGGTGCCGACGCCTTCCCCGCGGAACTCCCGGGCGGTGTACACGGAATTCTCGGCGACCCCGCGGAAGCACCGCCGCGAGGATATGGGGGAGAGGGCGGCTCACCCGGCCACCGCCCCCGACACCTCGGCCACCCACCGGTGCCCGTCGAGCCAGCGTGTATCCAGCTCCGACCTGGTCGGGGTCGCCGTCTCGAACGTGGCCCGTCGCGTCGCGATCCCCTCGGAGTAGATCCGGAGCACCGCCTCCCAGTCGGCCGCGGCGAGCCGGCGTACCGTGATCGCCTCCATCGTGGAGGTGTTGCCATGAAGTGCTGTGGCACAACGCAATCGCGGATCTGGTTCCGGAGGGACGAGGGCGAACATGGCGCCAGCTCAGCGGCTCGACCGGCCGGTGTGGGGTGCCACGTTCCGGGGCGGATGTACCTCCGGGCGCCGCGGGCGCGCCGAAAGGTACGTTCGCCCGCGCGTCACCGCAGCCGGATCCACGTCGTCTTCAGCCCGGTGTACTTGTCCATCGCGTGCAGGGACAGGTCGCGCCCGAAACCGGACTGTTTGAACCCGCCGAACGGGGTCTGCGCGCTGATGGCGTCGACGGTGTTGACCGAGACGGTCCCCGCCCGCAGCGCGGAGGAGACGCGGTGGGCCCGATTCAGGTTCTCCGTCCACACCGACGCCGCCAGCCCGTAGATGCTGTCATTGGCCATGCGGATGGCGTCGGACTCGTCGGTGAACGTCTGGACGGTGAGGACGGGTCCGAACACCTCCTGCGTCACGACCTCGGCGGTCGGGGCGACGTCGCCCAGGATCGTCGGTTCGAGGAAGCAACCCCGGCCGTCGACGGTGGTCCGGTTGCCGCCCAGCAACACCCGGCTGCCCGGGCGGGCGCGTTCGATGACACCGGCGACCGTCCGGGTGTGCTTCTCGTCGACGATGGCACCCAGCGTGGACCCGGGGTCGAGCGGGTTGCCCGGCCGGATCGACGACGCCCGGCGGACGAGGGCGTCGGTGACCTGCTCGGCGACCGACTCCTGCACCAGCAACCGGGAGTTGGCGGAGCACACCGCACCCTGGTTGTAGAAGGCGCCGAACACGGCCTTCTCCACGGCCTCGTCGAGATCGGCGTCGGCGAACACGAGATTCGGGCTCTTGCCGCCGCATTCGAGCCAGACCTGCTTCAGATTCGAGTCCGCCGCGTACCGGAGGAACCTCTTCCCGGTCTCGGTGGAGCCGGTGAAGGCGACGACGTCGACGTCGGGATGCAGGCCCAGCGAGGCGCCGGCGGCGGCGCCGAGACCGGGAAGAACACCCAGGACGCCGTCCGGCAGGCCCGCCTCGGCGGCGAGTTCGGCCAGACGCAGCACCGACAGCGGGGCCTGCTCGGCGGGTTTGACGATGACGCTGTTTCCGGCGGCGAGGGCGGGCGCCAGCTTCCACACCGCCAGATCGAGCGGAAAGTTCCACGGCACCACGGCGGCGACGACACCGAGCGGTTCGCGGGAGACGAGCGCGAGACTTCCAGGATCGGTGGGCGCGATCTCCCCGCCGATCTTGTCGAGCGCCTCGGCGTAGAACGTGAAAAGTGCGGCGGCCGAGGGGACGTCGACGGTCAGCGCCTCCACCACGAGCTTGCCCATGTCGAGGGTGTCGAGCAGGGCGAGCTCGTGGCGGTGCTCGAGGATCAGCTCGGCGAGCCGGAGCAGGACCCGTTTGCGGTGCGACGCCGGGCTGCGCGACCAGATGCCCGAGTCGAACGCCTCCCGCGCGGACCGGACCGCCGCATCCACGTCGGGGGCGTCCGCGGCGGACACCCGGGCGAGTAGTTCGCCGGTCGCCGGATTGATCGAATCGAAGGTTTCGTCCGATTTCGCGGGACGGAACGCGCCGTCGACGAACAGTTCGCGGCGCGGTGTGATCGTCGCGGCGAGCGCCGTCCAGTCGTCGAGTGTGGTCGGATCGGTCATCGTCATCCTCGTGCTCGAAAGTGTTGTCAGGGAACGTAGATCGCGAACTGCTTGAGCAGGGGTTCGTCGACGCGGTACTCCCCGCGCCACCCTCTGGCCAGGGTGAACGCGTCGCCGGGGCCGAAGGTGTGGGCGACCCCGTCGTCCGCCGTCAACGTCACGGAACCCTCCAGGACCCGGGTGTATTCGTCGCCCGGATAGGACTCGATGAACTCGCGGTAGGGCTCGGCGCGCCACGTGCCGACGGTGAACTTCTCGTCGCCGCTGCTCAGGTGGACCATTTCGTGTTCCTGCGGATCGCCCGCCCGGAGCGTGTCCGCGGTGACGTAGGCGCTGGGGGTCATCGCCGCGACGTTCTCGGCGTCTGTGGGGATCGGGTGTACTGCGGTCATGGCGGTGTTCCTCAATTCTGTGCGTTGGCGAGCGGGGGGATCGTCAGTGTGCTGACGGGTTCGATCGACAGGCCTGTGACTTCCCGGCGGAAGGCGACGGGGCCCGGCGCGGGCGGTTCGTCGAGTTCCTCGGCGTACCGGTGCCCGGACCAGACGGCCGCTGCGATGGTGGACGGCGCCCAGGCGTCGCCGATGCCGCGGACGCTGCGCAGGTCGGCGGCGGCCCACTCGGATTCGCGCGACTGCAGGTCGTGGAACAGTCCGTCGTGCGGGAGCCGGGCGGTGACGAGGACGACGCCGTCCGCGTCGAAGAACTGTTCGTCGCCGGTGAACGCGCACACCGTGCGGACACCTTCGGGGGTGATCGCGGTGACGGCACGGTTCACCTGAACGTGGACTCCGGCCTTGATGATTCGCTTGCGGATCCGGAGCACTTCCATGGTGTTCGTCGTCCACTGCGACACGTGCGCGGCCGGCGTGATCAGGGTGACGTCGAACCCCTCATTCGCCAGGAGTTCGGCGACGACCGCCCCGAGGTAGTAGTGGTCGTCGTCGAAGAGCACCACCTTGTTGCCCGCGGGTCGCAGCCCCGCCATCACGTCGTCCGGTGTCAGGACGTCGGCGTGGTCGTCGACGGGCACCGCGTGGGTGTGCCACCGGCCGACGCCGTCGCGGCGCCAACTGGAGCCGGTGGCGACGACGACGTGGTGGAAGTCGTTGTCGATGACGTCGTCGGCGGTCATCTCGCTTTCCATGAACACGTCGACGTTGGACAACGTGCGGAGTTGCTGCTGCCGGTAGTCGACCACCCGGATCCAGGCGGACAGCCCGGGCAATTTCGACTCGCGGGTCACCCTGCCACCGAGTTGGCGGCTCGCCTCGGCGAGGCTCACGGTGTAGCCGCGTTGCCCGAGAGCGCGCGCGGCCTCGAGGCCGGCGGGACCCGCCCCGACCACGAGCACGTTCGACTCGCTCGACCGGACCTTGATCCGCTCCGGGTGCCAGCCGCGACGGAACTCCTCGCCCATCGTCGGGTTCTGGGTGCAGCGGATCGGAGACATCGTGAAGTCACCGGACACGCAGATGTTGCAGCCGATGCACTCCCGGATGTCCTCGAGGTTCCCCTCCTCGATCTTGCGGGGAAGGAACGGGTCGGCGATCGAGGGGCGAGCCGCCCCGATGAAGTCGAGGATGCCGCTCTTGACCTGGTGCAGCATCGTGTCGGGCGAGGTGAAACGGCCGACACCGACGACGGGTTTGGTGGTGAGTTGCTTCAGTCCCCGGACATACGGTTCCTGCTCCGCCTCGGGTCCGAACCGTGAGGTGACGGAGTCGTCCTCCCAGCTGCCGAGCACGAAGTCCCACAGGTCCGGGGTCTCGCCGAGCAGGCCGATCACGTCCTCGATCTCGCTGCGGGTGATGCCCTCGTCGCCGAGGAGTTCGTCGACGGAGATGCGGCACGCGACCGCGGCCGTGCCGTCGGCGACCTCGCGGGAATCCTCGAGGATCTCGCGGAGCAGGCGCACGCGGTTGGTGAGGCTGCCGCCGTACTCGTCGGTCCGGTTGTTGTAGCGACGGGACAGGAAGTGGTGCAGGCCGCCGATCGCGTGCCCGGCGTACACGTAGACGATGTCGTATTCGGCCTTCAACGACCGGCGCACCGCCTCCTTGTGCCAGTGCCGGAGGTCGGCGATGTCCGACTTGGTCATCTCCCTGGCCTGGACCGGGTCGTAGTTCCAGGAGACGACGGGCAGATTCTGCGGGCCGAGCGGGGTCTCGCGGCTGATCAGGTTGGGGCTGTTGAGGCCGTTGTGGGCGAGTTCGATGCCGGCGAGAGAACCGCCTTCGTGGATCTTCTCGGAGATCCTGGTGAGGGCGGGCAGGTCCTGGTCGTCCCACAGGCGCAGTTCGATGAACGGGCCGATGTCCGAGGTGGGGTGGATCTCGACCTGCTCGGTGCAGACGACCGCCCAGCCGCCCTCGGCCTTGACCCGCCGCATGTAGGCCTCGCCGGAGGGGTCGCGGTAGCCCATGCCGTTGCAGTGGGGGACCTGGAAGAACCGGTTGCGGGCGGTAACCGGTCCGATCTGAACCGGTTCGAACAGGATGTCGTATCGCGGATCACGCACGGTGGGTTCCTGACTGGAGACGGGGAGTGGGCTCGCTGTGGTGGCCTGCGCGCTCGGCTGGCCGGCCGTTCCACTGTCGCCGAGACGGCGATTCTTTGCGATTTGTCTCAAATAATTGCCGATGGGGTTGTGAAAGTCCAGGCTCGGTGGGAGAAATACCGCCACGATCGCGACTTGTTTATTGATGAAGTTCATCAATAATGGTGGTCATGGCACGTCCGAAGAGGCAGGGAGTCCGGCGCAGTGAGATGGTCTCGGCGGCCACCACCGCGATCACCAAGCGGGGCATGACGGGGCTGCGCATCAAGGATGTCGCGGAGGAGGCGGGCTTGTCGGCGGGGCTGGTCAGCTACTACTACCCGTCGCTCGAGGATCTTCTCGTCGAGGTGCACGAGCACGCGGTCGACCGGTTCTACCGGCGCAGGCACGACGCGGTGCAAGATCTCGCCGATCCGGTCGAGCGGCTGCGCACCACGGTGCGACTGGGTGTCCCCGATGCCGCCGACGATCCGTTGTGCACGGTCCTCTACGAACTGCATCTCCACGCGAGCCGCAACGCGACGCACTCCGCGCTGCTGTCGACGCTGTTCGACCTGGAGGTGTCGCTGTACAGCACGGTGCTCGAGATCGGCCGGTCCCAGGGCGTGTTCACGCCGTCGATGCCCACCGAGGAGATCGCCCGCACCGCGGTGAGCCTCGAGGACGCCTACGGCCTGCACATCATCGCGCGGAACCGGCGCATCGAGCCGTGGACTGCACGGAACAGCGTCCTCCGCTACCTCGAGACCGTGCTGTCGTGCTCCATCGCCGAGTTCGCCGCGGACTAGTCGCAGGGATTCACCGGAGTCTTGGCATCTGCAGAACTGATGCACTACCTCGGATCTTTGTGCTGTACAGATTTGCCGGGTGCGGACGAGAGTAGTGACCGGCATCACTGCACCGTTGCCGCCGAAGACCGACACCGTTCCGGCCGAAACACGGTAACGCGCAAGCGCATTCCTATCGACTCCAGCAACGAGGTACATCGATGAGCGACAACACCCCCACCGCCCTGGCGGACGAACAGACACGACACCTCAAGAAGTCCCTCGGCCGTTTCGACATCGTCTTCCTCATCGTCGCGGCGGTGGTGTCGGTCGAGGTTCTCGGCCAGGTCTCCACGTTCGGCGCGGAGACCTTCACCTGGGCACTGGTTCTCGCGGTGTTCTTCCTGCTGCCGTACGGCCTGATCTTCGCCGAGATCGGCAGCACGTTCACCGGTGAGGGCGGCGTCTACGTGTGGGTCCGGCGAGCGTTCGGCCGGCCGCTCGCGGCCCTCGCGTCGCTGCTGACGTGGGTGACGCAGCCGGTGTGGGTCGGAGGGTCGATGGCGTTCATCGCCGCCGAGACGTGGAACCACTACGTCACCGCGTTCGAGGAGGGGTCGGTGACGGACTACCTGTTCAAGCTCGTCTTCATCTGGCTGACGGTGCTCGCGGCCGTGGTGAGTCTCGCACGGGGCAAATGGATTCCGACGGTCGGCGCGTTCCTGAAGATCGTCTTCCTGCTGTTCTTCCTCGTCACCACCGGGATCTATGCCGCGAAGAACGGTTTCGCCGGCATCTCCGCCGGCGACTTCAGCCCCACCCTCACCGGGCTCCTCGGGGTGACACCGCTGCTGCTGTTCTCCTACCTCGGTTTCGAATCCGGGAACAGCGCCGCCGGGGAGATGAAGAACCCCGCCCGAGACGTCCCGATCTCGATCGCCCGCGCCTGCGGCATCGCCGCCGCGTCCTACCTGCTGCCGATCTTCGCGATCCTCCTCGTCGTGCCCGCCGACGACATCACCGGTGTCGGCGGCCTCCTCGAGGCGGTCGCGACCGTGTACAGCGTGTACGGACCCGCCGCGCCCGCCATGCTGACCGTCACCGGGGTGATCTTCGCCGTGATCCTGATGACCCAAGGGGCGGCGTGGATGATCATCAGCGACCGCATGCAGGCGATGGCCGCCGCCGACGGCGCCTTCTTCGGCGGGTTCTTCGGCCGATTCCATCCCCGCCTCGGAACGCCGGTGCGCGTCAACTTCCTGTCCGGAGTCGTCGCCACCGTCTTCATGATCGCGGCGATGCAGATCACCGGGTCCGGCGGTTCCATCTTCGCGGTGGTGCTGACGATCTCGATCTCGACGTTCCTGCTCAGCTACCTGATCGTCATCCCGTCCGCGGTCCGGCTGCGCACCCGGTTCCCGGACGTCGCGCGGCCCTTCCGGGTGCCCACCGGGAACGTCGGCTTCCGCATCCTCGGCGGCCTCTGCTTCGCCTGGGTGCTGCTCGGTTCCTGGGTGGCGGTGTTCCCCGGCACGCTGGAATCGGTGTTCGGCCTGGACTACGACTTCACGGAGATCTGGGGCGTGAGCCAGGGGACGTTCGAACTGTTCACCCTCGGGACGCTGGCCGTGCTGGCGCTCCTCGGGGCGGTCGGCTACGTGCGGGGCGCGTCGGTGCGGTCCGCGAGCGGCCCCCGCACAGCGCGGGAGGACGGCCCCGGATCGGAGCCGGACCCCGACCTCGTGAAGGCTGACGTCCGCTGACGGCGTCGCGGCCACCCCGGGTGCCGTGGTGGCTCCCCGGTCGGAGACCTGCGATCCTGGTGGCCTCAGATCCCGAGGAGCGCGCATGCAACGACGACCCGACGTGACGTTCACCCAGCTCAGGTATTTCGTCGAGGCCGCGAACTTCTCCAGCATGACGAAGGCCGCCGACGAACTGATGGTCGCGCAGTCGGCGGTCTCGTCGGCGATCTCCCAACTCGAGCACCAGATCGGCACCCAGCTGTTCATCCGGCAACGGTCCCGCGGGCTCGTTCTCACGGCGGCGGGGGAGGAGATGCTCCGCGACACCCGCAGCGTCCTCGCCCATCTCGGGGAGGTCCTCGACGCGGCGCGCGGCCACGAGGACACCGTCCGGGGAACGGTGCGCCTGGCCTGCTTCGTCACCCTCACCCCGTTCATCCTCCCGACGCTCATCTCGGACCTGCGCGATCAGCATCCCGACCTGGAGGTGGAGGTCGTCGAGACGCAGGCGGAGGCGGTGCGGGCGGCGTTGCGGAACGGCACCGCGGAACTGGCCCTCACCTACGACCTCGCGCTGGGCGAAGACATGGAGACGGAGACACTAGGCGTCGCCCGACCGCACGTCGTCCTGCCGCCGGACCACCGGCTGGCCGGCCACGACGCGATCGCCCTCGCCGACCTCGAGGGCGAACCGATGGTGCTGCTGGACCTGCCGAGCAGCCGCGACTACTTCCTCGCCATGCTGTCGGGGTCCGGGGTCACCCCGATGGTCCGCTACCGGTCGGCGAGCTACGAAACGGTGCGGGGGCTCGTTGCCCGCGGCCACGGCTTCTCGATCCTGAACCAGCGGCCCGCCGAGGGCCGGACGTACGACGGCGGGAGGGTCGCGACACTGCCGATCGCCGACGACGTTCCCGGACTCCCCGTCGTCCTCGCCCGGCTCAAAGGGGTCCGGAGCACGGCGAGGGCCCGGGCCGTCGCCGAGCGGGCGCGGGCCGTGTTCGCGAAACAGGCACGGACGGCGGGCTAGAACCCCCAGCCCATCTGGGCGTCGCGGTCGGAGCCGAACGCGTGCTCGAACCGGTCGAGGACGTCGGCGTCGGCGGCCCACAGCCGGTTCGCGGCCGCGAGCGTCCGCGCCCGGTGCGCCCCGAGGTACAGGCTGCCGAGCACGTCGAGGTCGAGGACCACGTGCGGTGCGGCGTCGGTCCGTGTGCACACGGCCTTGCCGTCCCGGACGGTGAGGGCGAATGTGCCGCCGGCGTCCAGGAACCCGTCGTCGACCTGCACCACCACGTCGAGGTCGCCGCGGAACGTGCGGGCCTCCAGCGCGGCGGGGACGTCCATGATCCGCACCCACAACTCGTCGTGACGTGAGGAGGTGCGCACGAGCCGGCCGTCGGTGAGCAGATAGGGCAGCGGATCCTCGGGGGTGAGGTTCGCTTCGATGCGGCGCACGAGGTCGAGGCCGAGCATCGCCCGCCACAGAGCGGCGTGGGCGTCGCCGGTGACCGTGCGGATCTCCTCCACCCGGGCGAACGATCCGTTGTCGCCGGAGGCGCGGCGGTACAGCACGTAGCCGTCGTCGTGGACCAGCCCGAACAAGGCTGTGCCGCCACCGCGCTCGCTCTCGCGGTCGGCGAAGATCCGGTTCCACACGATCTCCGGCCGCACCTGCGCACCGGGCGTCACCTGCTGCCAGCGGTGGTAGACGTCCGTGAATGCAGGCCGGGCCTCCGCGGGATGGACCATCCGCACACCGCCGGGGTCCGGCGCCTTCGGGTGCGGGACGGCGAACCGGCGGTCGATGCTCACCGTCGACTCGACCGTCGCGGGTCCGTACCCGAACCGTCCGTAGATGCCGCCCTCGCTGGCGGTGAGAATCGACAGCGGCACGCCCGACGCCCGGATCCGTGTGTGGTGTTCGGTGTACAGCGCGCGGAGAACGCCGCGCCGACGATGGGTGGGCGCGACCGTGACCGCGGTGACGCCCGCCGCCGCGACGCTGCCGCCGCCCGGAACGGTGACGGTCATGGGAATGTCCATCGTCGCGCCGACGACCTCGTCCCCGTCCAGTGCGATCACCGGTGGTTCGCCGCTGACGAGCTGCCTCCAGTGGGCGGTGAATTGCTCCGTCTGCGGTGTCACGAAGCAGATCTCGTTGAGCACGACGATCTTCGGCCAGTCCTGCTCGGTCGCAGTTCTGATCGTGATTCCGCCGATGCTCGTCATGGTTCGACACTGGCACACCCCGCGTGGACTCGCAGCCGAATTTCCGCGCCCGGCCTTGACCGGGCCCGGGTCTTCGGAGAGTCTGAGAACCCGGGCCGACGGGTGAGGGGGACGTCACGATGTCGAAGGACCGCACCTCGTCCGCGCCGCGCCGGGTGCTGCGCCTGCGCCGGGAGTCCTGGGGATTCGTCATCGGCTCCTTCCTGTTCGGACTCGCGGCCACGCGGGTGTACGGCGACGCGGTCGGCCCGCAACTCGACAACATCACCTACTTCGTCGGATCGTTGTTCTTCACCGCCGCCGGATTCATCCAGTTGTCGCTCAGCGGCCGACCGGTGCCCGGAGCGGAATCGCACCGGGTGGAACGCTACGACTGGTGGGCCGCGCTGATCCAGTTCGTCGGCACCCTCCTGTTCAACGTGAGTACGGCGGTCGCTCTGATCCAGGGGCTCACCGCCGAACAGGACCGGGTGTGGGGGTGGCGGCCCGACCTCTTCGGGTCGACGGCGTTCCTGGTCGCCAGCGGTCTGGCGGTGGTGGCCACCACCGAAACCGACAAGCTGTGGGATCCGCACGCCCGCAACTGGCGCAGCACCTGGCTGAACATGATCGGGTCGGTGGCGTTCGGGGTGTCCGCGGTCGGCGCGTACATCGTGCCGGGCACGGGCGTGCTGAAGAATGCGACGGTCGCGGACCTGGGGACGTTCGTGGGAGCCGTCTGCTTCCTGGTGGCGGCGCTGCTGATGCGCCCGCCTCACCCCAGGTATTCGCCGAACCAGGCGAGGACTCTTTCGTAGGCCTCCGCCGCCGCGGTCGCGTTGTACCGAGGCCCGGTGTCGTTGAAGAACGCGTGATCGGCGCCCGGAACGGTGACGATCTCGTGCGGCAGCCCCGCCTTCGCGAGTGCCGCGGCGGCGGCGTCGCGGGAGGCGTTCACCCTCGCGTCCTGTTCCGCGTAGATGGCGAGGACCGCGGCCTTCGACCCGGAGAAGTCCGCGCCCTCGGGTAGGGGACCGTAGAAGGGGACGGCCGCGGCCAGTCGCGGTTCGCCGGATGCGAGGAGTTGCCACACCATCCCACCGCCGAAGCAGAACCCGACAGCCGCCGCCTTCTTGTCCGGTACCCGGCGGCCGAGTTCGTCGACCCCGGACTTCATGTCGGCGACGAAGCGTTCCGGCGGCACGGTGGCCAGCGCGGCGGTGGCCTGGGCCTGGTCGGTGAACGTCGCCGTCCCGCCCTCCTCCGACAGCAGGTCGACGGCGAGCGCCGAGTAGCCGGCACCGGCGAATCGGCCCGCCACCGAACGGATGTGGTCGGTGAGACCCTTGTTCTCGTGGATCACGAGCACCGTTCCGCGGGGCGTGGCCGCTTCGGCCCAGGCGCCCTGCAGGACCCGTCCGTCCGGGCCTGCGAACGTCACGGCCTCGGTGCCCACGGCGTCGGCCGTTCCGGGCGGCGGGGGTGTCGCTCCACCGGGTGTCGCAGGCGCCGACGTCGACGACTGCTCGTCGCTGCCGCTGGAGCACGCGGCGAGCAGGGAGGTCGCCGCCGCCACACCGAGGCCGACGAGTCCGAGCCTGCGCAGCGCCTCCCTGCGCGTCAGCAGACCGTCGGCGTGGTCGATCGCGATCTCTTCGGCGATGTAGCGCTGCAGTGGCGTCATGGCTGTCCCCGTCCGCATCGGCTGATGTAGGAATTATCGCTGGTCCGAACACTGCGGGTCACCCGTTCGCACTGCATCGATTTTCGTTATGCACTGCTCCACTTATCTGTGTTGTACAGATTTCGCCATGGACTTCAAGATTGGTTCCACGGCACGAACTCCTCGCTCACCGCACACAGAAAGGAGCCCGTCATGCCGATCGCCGACCCTCACTCAGCCGTCGAAACGACGGCCCGAACATCGGTGGCCCCACCGGTGCCGGACAACTCGACCGCGAACTTCGTCACGGCCATGGGCGCCGTCGCGACCGGGGTCACCGTCGTCGCGACCGACGGTCCCGGCGGTCGCGCCGCGCAGACCGTGAGCGCGATGTGCTCCGTGTCGGCCGACCCGGCGCTGGTGCTGGTCTGCCTCCACGGACGGAGCCCCGTCAACGACGCGATCTCGGAGAACGGCGTCTTCTGCGTCAATGTGCTTGCCACCCAGCACGATCACGTCGCCGACACGTTCGCGGGCCGTCCCTGGCCCGGCAAGCAGCGGTGGGACTTCACCTGCGGGCACTGGACCGTCGCCGAATCCGGTTCACCCCGCGTGCACGACGCGATCGCGTCGTTCGACTGCGCCGTCCACGAGGTCGTCGACGCCGGCACCCACCGCGTCTACATCGGGCGTGTCGCCGCCGTGGAGTCGCACCCCGGGGAACCGCTCGTCTATGCGTCCCGCACCTACAGCAAGCCCGCAGCATTCGAACCTTCCACCTTTCCCGACTACCCGGACGCGCACCCCGCGCCCAGGACCAGGAGCACGACATGATCCGCACCGGTGACGAATACAGGGAGTCCATCAGAGACGGCCGTGAGGTCTGGGTCGACGGGGAACGCGTCAAGGACGTCGCCGACCATCCCATGTTCAAGCCGATCGTCGACGTCCGGGCCCGCATCTACGACCTCGCGCACGACGAGGCCACGCAGGACGCGATGACCTACGTCGACCCCGACTCCGGTGAACGCAACGCCATCGCCAACAAGCTGCCCCGCACCCAGCAGGACTGGCTAGACAAGCGGGCCGCCGTCGACCTGGTGCTGGACGACACCCGAGGCGTGGTCACCCGCGTCGGCGACGAGACCATCGGTGAGATGTGGTCGCTGTTCGACGGGCAGGACGTCCTCAACGAGGTGGACCCGCGCTTCTCGGAGAACATCCGCCGCCATCTCGAGCGGTCGGTCCGGGAGGATCCGTTCCACGTGTCGGCGAACACCGATCCCAAGGGCGACCGGTCCAAGGCCCCGCAGGACCAGGATCCCGACATGCTGCTGCACGTCGTGAAGGAGACCGACAACGGCATCGTCGTGCGCGGCGCCAAGTACGAGACCGCCGCCGCGTATTCCAACCAGGCGTTCACCAAGCCGACCATCGCGAACTGGGGCAACAGTGAACTGTCCGACTACGCCGTCGGATTCGTGCTCGACATGGGGGCACCGGGGCTGAAGTACATCTCCCGCAACGGGTTCGCCGGCCGCGCACCCGCCGCCGACTACCCGCTCGCCAACCGGGTCGACGAGGTCGAGTCCCTCGTCGTGTTCGACGACGTCGAGATCCCCTGGGAAGACGTGCTGTTCTACCGGCACACCCGGGCCGCGACATTCATTCGCTCCACCCTGCACCGCTACAGCGCGTTCCCGTTCGTGCAGCGCACGCTGCACCTCGCCGACCTCATGATCGGATCGGCGCTGTGGAACGTCAAGCAGAGCGGACTCGAGAAGCAGCAGGCCGTGCAGGAGAAGCTGGCCCAGCTCGCCTGCTACCGGGAGACGATCAACGCCCACCTCACCGCCGCGATCTCGCTGGCCGAGCCCAGCCCCGGCGGTCTGCTCATGCCCAACCAGTCCCTGCTCTACACCGGCCGGGTGATGGCGCTCAGCCAGCTGCCCGCGATGATGCACATCGCCCGCGAACTGTGCGGCGGCCAGATCTGCATCACCCCGGACGCCGCCACGTTCGCCGACCCGGACGTCGCGCCGTGGCTGGAGAAGTTCTACTCGATCAACGACAACTGGGTGGCCGACGACCGTCGCAAGCTCCTCGCGTTCGCCCGCGACCTGCTCAACAGCGACTACGCCGGACACCGGCTGACGTTCCAGCTCTTCGCCCAGTCGCCGCCGTTCGCGCAGCTCGCCGCCGTGTACCGGAACTTCGACTTCGACGGGCCGCTCGGCCTCGTCAAGGCCGCGGCGGGGCTGTCCGACAACGTCGACGGAGGTGCCGCATGACCACCCACACCCGCATCCGCCCGTTCAACACCCGCGAGACGTACCCGGAACAGAACCTCGACAACGATCTCGCGCAGGCCGTCGTCGCCGGCGGCGTCGTGTACCTCCGCGGGCAGATCGGCCAGGACCTCGACACGAGGGAGTCCGTCGGAATCGGCGACGTCGAGGCCCAGGCCGAGAAGGCGATGGCGAACATCGCGATGCTGCTCAAGGAATCGGGCAGCCGCCTCGAGGACGTCGTCAAGGTCACCATCTACCTCGTCGACGTCCGGTACCGGGAGACCGTCTACCGGGTGGTCGGGCGCTGGCTGACGGGTGTGCACCCGGTGTCCACCGGCATCGTCGTCGACGCCCTGGCCCGGCCCGAATGGCTCGTCGAGATCGACGCGACGGCGGTGATCAGCTCATGACGTTCTCACTCGTCGCCCGTGACCCCGGGGGCGCGTTCGGGATGGTCGTGTGCTCCTCCAGTCCCGCCGTGGCGTCGCGCTGCCTGCACGTGCGGTCCGGCGTCGGCGTCGTCGCCTCCCAGAACGTCACCAATCCGCAGCTGGGACCGCTCGGCCTGGACGCGCTCGCGTCGGGCGAGAACGCGGAGGCCGCGCTGAAATCCGCACTCGCGCACGAGCAGTTCCCGGAGTACCGGCAGATCGTCGTCGTGGATGCGGACGGCGGCACCGCGGTGCACTCGGGCGCGCAGACGCTGGGCATCCACAGCAGCGCGCAGGGCAGCGGGGCCGCCGTCGCGGGCAACATGCTCCGCGACGAAGGCGTCATCCGGTCGCTGCTGTTCGGCTACGTGTCGAGCACGGCCCC
>NZ_JBHUSF010000159.1:0-19597 GCF_042673295.1 Rhodococcus sp. NPDC057014 | reverse complement strand
CACTGTAGGCGGCTCCGCCGCCCGTGCGTGCTTAAGGAGTCCAGAGACTCGTTAACCACGCACGGGCGCGAAGCGCCTATTCCTACGAGTAGAGGACCCAATACATGACTTCGTTCGATTCGCTGTGGGCGACCATTCTCGATGTCGGTCAGCACAAGTCGACGCGCGGGTACCGCCGCTTCGCGTGGAACGACGCCGACATGACGCTGCGAGAATGGTTCGGCGACTGCGCCCGGCAGCGGGGGATGAGCGTCGAGGAAGACCGCAACGGCAACCTCTGGGCCTGGTGGATGCCCGAGGGGTGGTCGGGTGATCCCCGCGACGCGTTCGTCACCGGGTCGCATCTCGACTCCGTGCCCGACGGCGGCGCCTACGACGGACCTCTCGGGGTCGTGTCGGCGTTCGCGGCGATCGACCTCGTGCGAGAACGGGGGATCGTGCCGACGCGTCCGGTGGCGGTCACCGCGTTCTCCGACGAAGAGGGCGCCCGGTTCGGTGTCGCCTGCGTCGGTTCACAGCTGTCGACCGGGGCGGTGGCACCCGCCCGTGCCCTGGCGCTGCGGGACAACGACGGCATCAGCCTCGGCGAGGCGCTGATCTCCGCTGGCCGCAACCCTCAGCATCTCGGCGAGGACCCCGACCTCGTCGACCGCGTCGGCGTGTACGTCGAACTGCACGTCGAGCAGGGGCGCGCTCTGGACCTGATCGACAGCCCCATCGCCGTGGCCTCGTCGATCTGGCCGCACGGGCGGTGGCAGTTCGTTTTCTCGGGGGAGGCCAACCACGCAGGTGCCACCCGATTGGTCGACCGCCGCGACCCGATGCTCGCGTTCGCGTCCTCGGTACACACCGCACGGTCCGCCGCGGCACTGCACGAGGCGGTCGCGACGTTCGGCAAGGTGCGGGTACTTCCCAACGGTGCCAATGCGATTCCTTCGGAGGTGCGGGCGTGGCTCGACGCCCGGGCCGCCGACGAGGAGACGCTGACGAAACTGGTGCAGCAGATCACCGCCGAGGCGCGGGCCTACGCGGCCGCCGACGGCATCGGTCTCGACGTCGACGCCGAATCGGTGACACCGATCGTCGAATTCCCGCACGACACCCGGGAACGACTGCGCCGCTCCCTCGCTCACCTCGGCGACATCCCCGTCCTCCCGACTGCGGCCGGCCACGACGCGGGGATCCTGTCGGCGAAGGTGCCCACTGCGATGATGTTCGTCCGCAACCCCACCGGTGTGTCGCACTCGCCCGACGAATTCGCCGAATCGGACGACTGCAACCGTGGCGCGGAGGCGCTGGCGGACGTCATGGCCGACTGGGTGACCGCCACCTGACCCCCACGTGAGCGTCAAAGCGTGCCGGGGCACTCTTTGCCACTCACGTACGGGAGGGGCTCCACTCCTCGAGCTGTTCGAGGGGGGTGTTCGCGACCGCGACGGCCTCGTCGCGGTCGACCCGCGACAGCAGGAGGGCGCTGACGGACAGGGACGTCAGGAGCCGAGCCCGGTGCTGCAGGGTGGCGGCCGAGGCGTCGGGGTCGTGGGCTCGGAGTGCGTGGGTGAGCGCCCCGGACAGTTCGCGCTGGTAGCTCTCGACGACGGACCGTTGTGCGTCGTCGTGTGCGGCGAAACCGGCGGCACTGTTGAGCAGCAGGCAGCCGCGTCCGGGGGCTTCATCGGGGAGGGACGCGAGGGCGCCGGCGAGGCTGCGGTAGTAGCGCGAGGCGGCGTCGGGGCGGGTCGGCTCGTCGGTCAGGATGCGGAGCCGGGGACGCACCACGCGGTCCAGGTAGTCGTCGACGGCGGCGTCGTAGAGTCCGCGTTTGTTGGTGAAGGCGTTGTAGAGGCTCGACCGATTCAAACCGGTGACGCGCTCGAGGTCGGGTATCGATGTGGCTTCGAAGCCCTTGTCCCAGAACAGGTCGCGGGCGCGGGCGACCACCTCGGCCGTGTCGAAGTCCTGCGTGCGCGGCATGACGGTCCTCACTCGTGGTTGTGAAACGACCATTTCAGTATATATTGAAATGGTCAGTTCAGAACGAGGAGGGGTTTCGTATGGTCGCCGCGGGTCTTGTTCTTGCCGCACTCGCCAGTGCGCTCCACGTGTATATCTTCGTGCTCGAGTCCGTCCTCTGGACGGCGCCGCGCACCCGCGCGACGTTCGGGACCAGCGCCGACGAGGCCGCCGCTACCAAAGAGCTTGCCTTCAACCAGGGCTTCTACAACCTCTTCCTGGCGATCGTGACGGCAGTCGGCATCGTCGCCGTCGCCATCGGCGCCACCGCCGTCGGTTCGGCCCTCGTCTTCGCCGGAGCGGGCTCCATGCTGCTCGCGGCGCTCGTGCTCCTGCTGTCGTCGCCCGACAAGGCGCGCGCGGCGATCACCCAGGGGACGCTGCCGCTGCTCGCCGTCATCCTCCTCGCGCTCGGACTGGCGCTGTGACCTCAGATGCATCGAAAGGAACACCATGCCGTCGAGCACCCAGATTCAACTGATCAACCGGCCGGTGGGCTGGCCCACCCCGGACGACTTCCGCACCGCCACCGTCGAGTTGCCCGACCTCGGACCCGAGCAGGTGCGGGTGGCCAACGAGTTCGTCTCGGTCGACCCCTACATGCGCGGCCGGATGAACGACGTGAAGTCGTACATCCCGCCGTTCGTGCTGGGTGAGACGATGACCGGCGGGGCCGTCGGTCGCGTCGTCGAATCCACCGCCGCCACCCATCCGGTCGGCTCGGTGGTCGTCCACGACCTCGGGTGGCGCGACGTCGCGCAGGGTGACGCCTCCGCGTTCCGGGTCGTCGAAGAGATTCCGGGAGTGCCGATCTCGGCTTACCTGGGGATTCTCGGACTGACCGGGCTCACCGCCTACGTCGGGCTGGTCCACATCGCCCACCTGAAGGCCGGCGACTCCGTGTTCATCTCCGGGGCAGCCGGTGCAGTGGGAACTGCCGCCGGCCAGATCGCACGACTCGAAGGCGCGTCCCGGGTGATCGGTTCCGCCGGGTCCGCGGAGAAGGTCGCGCTGCTGACCGACCGCTACGGATACGACGCGGCCTTCGACTACAAGCAGGCACCCGTGCGCGAGCAGCTGCGCGGACTCGCGGGCGACGGCATCGACGTCTACTTCGACAACGTCGGTGGCGACCACCTCGAGGCCGCCCTCGATGTCATGCGCCCGGGCGGGCGGGCCGCACTGTGCGGCGCGATCGCGGCGTACAACGCCACCGAGCGCACGCCCGGTCCCGACAACATGGTGAACATCATCAGCCGCGGGCTCACCCTCGAGGGTTTCACGCTCGGCAACTACACTCACGTGTTCCCCGAGTTCGCCGCCAAGATGGGACCGTGGCTCGCGTCCGGCGATGTGGTGCACGACGAGACCGTCGTCGACGGCATCGAGAACTCGGTCGACGCGTTCCTGCAGCTCATGCGCGGCGCGAACGTCGGGAAGATGCTGGTGAAGGTGGCGTAGCCACCTGTGCGCGGTTAAGGAGTCCAGAGACTCGTTAACCGCGCACAGGCGCGGAGCGCCTGTACCGCTCGCGGACGTCGGGTGCCGGGTCGGCCTCGAAGCGCCGGGTGGACGTCTGGCTCCACTGCGGCGGCTCGGGGGTCCCGGCCAGGGTCCAGGCCGCTTGACGGCACGTGCCGATCGCGACGTATTCCGCCGGCTGCGGAACGAGCACCGGCGCCCCGAAGATGGCGGGCGCGAGTTCACACAGTGCCTGTGAGCGGGCACCGCCGCCGATCAGGAGGATGCGGCGCACCGTGACACCCTGGGCGATCAGGTGGTCGATGCCTTCCGCCAGGCCGCACAGCAGCCCCTCGACGGCCGCGCGGGCGAGGTGCGCGGGCGTCGAATTGGCCAGCCGCAGACCGTGAACGGATCCGGTGGCGTCGGGACGGTTGGGGGTGCGTTCGCCCTCGAAGTACGGCACCATCACCAGGCCGCCGCTGCCGGACGGCGCCGACAACGCCAGCCGCGACAGCTGGTCGTGATCGACCCCCAGCAGCGAGGCGGTCGCGTCGAGGACCCGGGCGGCGTTCAGCGTGCACACGAGCGGCAGCTGGCGTCCGGTGGCGTCGGCGAAGCCGGCGACGAAACCGCCCGGATCGTTCGCCGGTGTCACCGATACCGCGGACACGACACCCGACGTTCCCACGGAGACGACGACGTCACCTTCCCGCGCGTCGAGAGCGAGCGCCGCGGCGGCATTGTCGCCGGTGCCCGGTCCGACGGCGGCGCCCCAGCGGGTCTCCCCGATCCGCTCGGCCGGTCCGGCGACACGCGGCACGGCGGCGGTGCGTCCCCGCAGTGCCAGCGACAGCAGGTCGGACCGGTAGGAATCCGTTGCGGCGGAGAAGTATCCGGTGCCGCTGGCGTCGCCGCGGTCGGTGGCCAGTGTGCCGAGATCCGACCTGCCGGTGAGCTGCCAGGCGAGCCAGTCGTGGGGCAGGCACACCGCGGACGTCCGGTCGGCGTTCGCCGGTTCGGAATCGGCGAGCCAGCGCAGCTTGCTGACGGTGATCGCCGCGAGGGGCACCACACCCACGGCGTCCGCCCACGCGTCCGGACCGCCGAGGTCGTCCACCAGTTGTTCGGCGGCGCCGGCGGAGCGAGTGTCGTTCCACAGCAACGCCGGACGCACGACCGTGCCCGCGTCGTCGAGGCAGACCATGCCGTGCTGTTGCGCGCCGACCGACACCGCGGCGACATCGTCCAGGCCACCTGCGGCGTCCACGGCGGCGTCGAGGGCCGAAGCCCACGCCTGCGGATCGACCTCGGTGCCGTCCGGGTGCGGGGCCTTGCCCTCGCGGACGAGTGCGCCGGTGTCGGCGTCGCAGACCATCACCTTGCACGACTGGGTGGACGAGTCGATTCCCGCGACGAGTGTCATTGCCGGACACCCGCCGCGCGGTCCAGTGTCTCGCGGGTGGGGAGGTCCGCCCCGGCGCGCGCGACCGTGAGACCGGACATCAGCACGGCGTTGTCGAGCACGTTCCGCAGTTCGTTCGGTTCGATCGCGCGGAGGGCGGCGCGGCTCTCCGCGCCGAGGAAGCCGTGCGACCAGAATCCGTCGAGGAGTCCGGCCATGAACGCGTCGCCGGCCCCGACGGTGTCGACCACCTCGACGTTCCGGGCTGCGACCTCGACGAGTCCGGCCGCGCAGACCGCGAAGGCGCCCTCGGCGCCCTTCGTCACCGCGACCATCGCCGGACCGCGCGACAGCCACTCGCGGGCGATGTCGACCGGATCCCGGTCGGGGTCGTACCAGCGCAGGTCTTCGTCGCTGACCTTGACGATGTCGGAGATCGACACGAGGTGCTCGATCCGCTGCCGGGCGCGGGCCCGGTCGGTGACCAGCACCGGTCGCACGTTGGGGTCGTAGCTGATCGTCGCCGAGGAGCGGCGGCGATCGAGCATGTTTGCCACGACGTCGCAGCCGGGTTCCAGCACGGCGGCAATGGAACCGGTATGCACGAGCGACGGGGCCGACGCACCGCTGGGGGAGGGAAGATCCCACTCAAGGTCGAACTCGTAGGTGGCGGACCCGGCGGCGTCGAGGGTGGCGTGGGCCGTCGCCGTTCGCTGCGCGGTGACACTGCCGGGCGCGACGCTCACCCCCGACTGCTGCAGGTGCCGGACGATCGCAGCACCCCGGGTGTCGTCGCCGATCCGGGTGACGAACTCGACCGGACGCCCGAGCCTGCCGAGACCGACCGCGACGTTGAGCGGGCTGCCACCGACGTATTCGGTGGTCGTGCCGTCGCTCGCCGTGACGATGTCGATGAGGGCTTCACCGATGATCAGACTCATGACTGCACCTTCTCACGCAGGGCCTCGAGTGTCTTCCGTGCGCCGACGCCGTGCAGTGAGTCCAGCGCCCACAGGTAGGCGGTGACGAAGCGCGGGTTGTCGGCCAGATCGCCGAAGACGGATCGGTTCTCGATGAAGGCCGTGGGGTTCTCGTGCTGGCTGCGCGCGATCGGGACGAGGGAGTCCTTCAACTGGTCGACGACGTCGATGGGTTCGCCGTCCTCGTCGACGCCCTCGGCGTAGCGGGCCCAGCTCGCCACGATCGCGGCCGACAGTCGAATGTGCCGGTCGGACAACAGGTTCTCGCGGATTACCGGCAACAGCCACTTCGGGATGCGGTCGGACGATTCGGCGCAGAGCCGGGCGACGGTGTCGCGGATCTCGGGATTGGAAAAGCGCTCGATGAGCGTGCGCTTGTACTCGTCGAGGTCGACCCCGGGCACCGGCGCCAGGGTGGGTGTGGCCTCCTCGTCCATGTACGCCAGCAGGAAGTCGGCGAACAGCGGATCCTGGGCGACGTCGTGCACCAGCCGGTACCCCGACAGGTACCCGAAATAGCAGAGACCCTGATGGCTGGCGTTGAGCAGGCGCAGTTTCATCAGTTCGTACGGTTCGACGTCGTCGACCACCTGCACACCGACGTCCTCGAACGCGGGGCGGCCGAGCGGGAACGCGTCCTCGAGCACCCACGACGTGAACGGCTCCGCGGCGACGGGCCACCGGTCGTCGACGCCGAAGCGCGACGACAGCGCCGCCGTAACCTCGGGGGTGGTGACGGGCGTGATGCGGTCGACCATGGAGTTGGGGAACGACGTCTCGGTGCGCATCCACTCGGCGAGGTCCCGGTCCTTCAACTCTGCGTACGCCAGGAACATCCGGCGCGCCACGCCGCCGTTGGCCTGAATGTTGTCGCAGGACATGACGGTCGGCGACGGCAACCCGCGCGCGCGACGGCGGGACAGGGCCTCGACGACGAGACCGAACGTGGTCCGCGGGACGGCGCCGTCCGTGAGATCGTGCACGACGTCGGGGTTGGCGGCGTCGAACTCGCCGGTGTCATGGGTGAAGTTGTAGCCGCCCTCCGTGATCGTCAGCGAGACGATCCGGGTGGTCTCCGCGGCGATCTTCTCGATGACCGCCTCGGGGTCGTCGGGGGCGAGGAGGTAGTCCACGATGGAACCGATGACGCTCACGTCCCAGGTGCCGTCGGCGTGACGGAGCGCCAGCGTGTACAGGCCGTCCTGTGCGTCGAGGACGTCCTTCATGCGCCGGTCGCCGGGCAGCACCCCGACTCCGCAGATGCCCCAGTCGCGGACGCCGCCCTGCCGGAGCAGCCGATCGACGTACATCGCCTGATGCGCGCGGTGGAATCCGCCGACACCGAAATGCACTATGCCCACGGTGATGTCGCTTCGATCGTAGTTCGGCACCTGCACGGTGTCGTCGAACTGCTGCAGTGCCTGCGCGCTCAGTTGCATCGGTCTCTCCTCATTCCTGGACGCGTACGACGGCCTTGAGGCTGCCCGGCGTCCGGTCTGCGTTCAGTGCTTGTTCCGCCTCGGCGAGCGGAAATCTTTCGGTGACCATCGAATCGAGGTCGACGCGCCCGGACCGCGCCAGCGCGATCGCCGTCGGCCAGGTGTTGGCGTAGCGGAACACCCCGGTCAGCACCAACTCTCGGTTCTGAATGGTCTGGACGGGCAGCGCCATCTCGGGGGCGCCCATGCCGACCAGGACCACGATTCCCGCGGGCCGGACCGCCCGGATGCCGGCGAGGACCGCGCTCGGGGCGCCGGACGCGTCGACGAACGCGTCCACGTGCAGTCCCGCGACGTCCTGCTCGCGGGGGTCGAGCACGGTGGTGGCACCGAATTTCGTTGCGACGTCGCGTCGCTGGGGGTCGAGGTCCGAGACGATGACTTCGGTGGCGCCGAAGGCCAGGGCCGTCTGCACCGTCGCGATCCCGATCGGCCCCGCGCCCGCGATCAGCACCCGGGAGCCTGCCGTCACGCCGGCCTTGCGGGTGGTGGCGATGGCCACGGACAACGGCTCGCACAGCGCGGCCGCGTCGTCGGACATCTCGTCGGGAACCGGATGGGCGAACGCCGAGCCGATGGTCACGTATTCGGCCAGCGCCCCGTCGATCGGCGGGGTGGCATAGAACTGCATGTGCGGGCACAGGTTGTAGAGACCGCGCCGGGATTCGTCGGTGTCCGGGTCGGGGCGCTGCGGTTCGATGGAGACCCGCTGCCCGATGCGCTCCGCCGCGACGCCGGCCCCGACACCGACCACGGTGCCCGACGCCTCGTGTCCCAGCACGATCGGCTGGTCGACCACGAACTCGCCGATGCGGCCCTCGCGGTAGTAGTGGGTGTCCGATCCGCAGACGCCGACCGAGGCCACGCGGATCAGGACGTCGCCGGGGCCGGGAGCGGGCACGGGCCGCTCCCGGATCTCGATCACGCCCGGCTCGACGAGTACGCCGGCACGCATCGTCCTGGGGATTTCCAAGGGGAGTGTTGTGTGGGTCACACTTCGATGCTAGCGTACTGAGCAGATGAACGCATAGTGATCATTTGCTCACGGTTTCTCGAGGCTCCGAAGACACGCTCGACGGGCTCGGGATCATGGCGAGGAGAACCAGTGACGTCCCCCAACTCGACGGCCCCGACGCCGTCTCCCATCGCGGCACCGCCGCCGTCCACGACGGAGGATCTGCGCCTCGCGTTGCGCGCCGCAACGTTGTACTACCTCGACGGAATGACCCAGGCCGAGGTCGCCACGCGCCTCGGCGTCTCCCGCCCGACGGCGGGCCGGCTGGTGGCACGAGCCCGCGCCCAGGGCCTGGTGCGCATCGAGGTGCAGGCACCCGCGCATCTGCGTGACTCGCTGCGCTCGGACGAGGAGCGCGCGCTCGAGGAGAAGTACGGCCTCGTCGAGGCGGTGGTGGTCGCCGATTCCGTCGACGCCGCCGGTGCGATCGACGACCACAACAGTTTCGCGGGTGTCGGGCGCGCCGCCGCGTCCCTGCTGGTTCGCCGGATCCGGGAAGGCGACACCCTCGGATTCACCTGGGGGCCGGAGACGGTCGCCGTCGCGCAGGGGTTGCCGTCCGGTGCGGCCACGTGCGCATCCGTCGTCCAGCTCGACGGCTCGGTGAGTGCGATCAACTATCAGACGGGAACGGAGTACGTGCTCGGCCGATGCGCGGAGCAGCTGCAGGCCAACACCGTTCGGCTGCCCGTGCCCCTGTACGCGGACGCGTCGACCGTGGTATCCATGCGGGGCGACTCCGTCATCTCCAAAGCGCTCGAGGCCGGGCGGACCGCGCAGATGATGATGTTCGGCACGGGCGCCGTGTCCACGTCGACCACCCTGTTCGAAGGCAGCTTCATCGACACGGACATGCTGTCCGTGCTCACCGGCCTCGGCGCGGTCGGCGAAGTCGGTGGACGCTTCTACCGGCTCGACGGAACCGAGGTGTCCGGCCCACTGGACGAACGGGCCATGTCCGTTCCTCTCGACGACATCCGCGCGTGCGAGGGATCGATCCTCGTCACCGGTGGCGTCGCCAAACACCAAGCGGCACTGGGTGCCCTCCACGGCGGACTGGCCAAGATGCTGGTCTGCGACATCGAATGCGCGCGTTGGCTGCTCGACCAGTAGCACCACGCAAGAGAGGTGAAGATCGGTGAAGAAACACAGGAAACCGGCGACGATGCTGGTAGCGGGGGCAGGAGCGCTCTGCCTCACGCTCAGCGGATGCGCGGGCGCCGGATCGCTGGGCGCGTCGGACCAGACCATCACCATCGCGATGGTCTCCAACTCACAGATGCAGGACGCCCAGAAACTCGCCTCGCAGTTCGAGGAGGAGAATCCCGACATCGACCTGAAATTCGTCACGCTGTCGGAGAACCAGGCGCGCGCGAAGATCACGGCATCCACCGCGACCGGCGGCGGGGAGTTCGACGTCGTGATGATCAGCAACTACGAGACGCCGCAGTGGGCGCAGTACGGCTGGCTGAAGAACCTGTCGGAGTACGCCCAGGCGACGGAGGGCTACGACGAGGCCGACTTCATCCCCACCCTGCGCGAGTCGCTGTCCTACGACGGGAGCATGTACTCGGTGCCGTTCTACGGCGAGTCCTCGTTCCTGATGTACCGCAAGGACCTGTTCGAGCAGGCCGGAATCACCTTGTCGGAGAAGCCGACCTGGACGGAGGTCGCCGCGGCGGCGAAGCAACTCGACTCCGAGGACATGGCCGGCATCTGCCTGCGCGGCAAGCCCGGCTGGGGTGAACTGCTCGCACCCCTCGACACCGTCATCAATACGTTCGGTGGCCGCTGGTTCGACGAGGACTGGAACGCTCAGCTGACCAGCCCCGAGGTGGAACGCGCGGTCCAGTTCTACGTAGACCTGGTGCGCGAGTACGGCGAGCCCGGCGCCGCGACGAGCGGTTTCGGCGAGTGCGCCACGCAGCTCGCTCAGGGGCAGGTGGCGATGTGGTACGACTCGACGTCCGCCGTCTCCACGCTCGAGGATCCGTCGTCGAGTGCCGTCGTCGGCAAGATCGGGTATGCGCCCGCGCCCATCGAGGTGAAGGACAACTCCGGCTGGCTGTACAGCTGGGCGCTGGGAATCCCCGAGAGCAGCGAGAACCCCGATGCGGCCTGGAAGTTCATTTCGTGGATGACCGACAAGCAATACATACGCACGGTCGGTGAGGATCTCGGCTGGGAGCGGGTGCCTCCGGGCAGCCGGCTCTCGACCTACGAGATTCCCGAGTACAAGGAGGCCTCGGCCGCGTACGGACCGCTGACGCTCGAGGCGATCGAGAACGCGACCCCGGAAGCGCCCACTGTGCAACCGGTTCCGTACACGGGCGTGCAGTTCCTGGCGATCCCCGAGTTCCAGGACCTCGGAACCCGCGTCAGCCAGCAGATCAGCGCCGCGATCGCCGGCCAGCAGACCGTGCCCGAGGCACTCGCCCAGGCTCAGCAGTACGCCGAGGTCGTCGGCGCGACCTACCGGGAGGAAAGATGACCACCATCGCCGAGAAACCCACCGCGGACGGCACCGCCGACCGGGTGCGGGAACTCCGGGAGGCCAAGGACGACAGCGTCTCCCGGGCCGAGGGCTGGCGCCGCCGGGGGCCGTTGCTGCCCGCCCTGATATTCATGATCGTGGTGACCCAGATCCCGTTCCTGTTCACGCTGTACTACTCGACGCAGTCGTGGAACCTGGTGCGACCCGGCTCCCGCGAGTTCATCGGGCTGCAGAACTACGTGGACGTGTTCAAGGACAGCCAGTTCCGTGAGGTCGCGGTCAACACCGTGATCCTGATCGTCGGGACCGTGCTGATCTCGGTGGTGCTGGGCCTGCTGCTCGCGCTGCTGCTGGACCGAGCGTTCCTGGGCCGCGGAATCGTGCGTACCCTGCTCATCACGCCGTTCCTGGTGACACCCGTCGCGGGCGCGCTGCTGTGGAAGACGACGATGTTCGACCCGGTGTTCGGCATCGTCAACTTCGTGCTCTCCCCGTTCGGAGTGGGGCAGGTCGACTGGGTCAGCAAGTTCCCGCTGGCCTCGGTGATGGTCAGCCTGGTGTGGCAGTGGACGCCGTTCATGATGCTGCTGATCCTGGCCGGGCTGCAGTCCATGCCGCGCGACATCCTCGAGGCGGCACGGGTGGACGGCGCCAAACCGTTCGCGATGTTCCGCGAACTGACGCTCCCGCACCTGCGCCGGTTCATCGAACTCGGTGCGGTGCTCGGCGCCATCTATCTGATCAACACGTTCGACGCCATCTACATGATGACCCAGGGCGGGCCGGGCACCGCCAGTGCCAACCTTCCCTTCTACATCTACCAGCGCGCATTCCTCGGTTTCGACATCGGGCAGGCCGCGGCGATGGGCGTCATCGTCGTGATCGCGACGATCGTCGTCGCGACCCTGGCGTTGCGCCTGATCTTCAAGAGCTTTACCGGTAACGAGGAGGCAGCGTGATGAGTACCGACACTGCGGCGGCGCCGGTGGAGTCCGCTCCCGCCGCCCCGGAGACGAAGCGGGCGCGCAAGCATCGCAAGTTCAGTCCGTGGAGTGTGGTGGCGTGGATCGTGGCGCTCGGGTTCTTCTTCCCGGTGGCGTGGATGGTGCTCACCGCGTTCAAGCAGGAGGGCGACGCCTACACGACTCCGCCGAAACTGTTCTTCACGCCCACGCTGGACCAGTTCAAGGCGGTCCTCGACAGCGGAATCGGCACGGCACTGCTGAATTCGGCGTTCGCGACCGCTGTGTCGACGATCATCGTGCTGGTGCTCGGCGTCCCGGCGGCGTTCGCGCTGTCACTGCGGCCGGTCCGCAAGACGAAGGACGCCCTGTTCTTCTTCATCAGCACCAAGATGCTCCCGATCGTGGCCGCGATCATCCCGCTGTACGTGATCGTCAACGACATCGGCCTGCTCGACAACATCTGGGCGCTGATCATCCTGTACACGGCGATGAACCTGCCGATCGCGGTGTGGATGATGCGCTCGTTCTTCCTCGAGGTCCCGGGCGAAATCCTGGAGGCCGCGAGCATGGACGGCGCGAGCCTGTGGACGTCGGTGCGCGAGGTGATCCTTCCGCTGGTGTCACCCGGTATCGCGGCCACCGCGCTGATCTGCGTGATCTTCTCGTGGAACGAATTCTTCTTCGCTGTCAATCTCACGGCCGTCCAGGCGCAGACCATTCCGGTGTTCCTCGTCGGATTCATCACCGGTGAGGGCCTGTACTGGGCCCGGCTGTCGGCGGCGGCGACGCTGGCGGCGCTCCCGGTCATCCTGGCCGGCTGGGTCGCGCAGAACAAACTGGTCCGCGGCCTGTCCTTCGGCGCGATCAAATGATCACCCCGGCAATCATTTCCCCCGATTTCGGTACCCACCAGAGGAGCAATCATGGCTGACATCGCGTACAAGGGCGCATCCTGCATCTACGAGAACGCCGACACGCTGGCGGTCGATACGCTCGACCTCGAGATCGAAGACGGCGAGTTCATCGTCCTCGTCGGACCGTCCGGTTCCGGCAAGAGCACGGCGCTGCGGATGCTCGCCGGCCTCGAGGACATCGACGAGGGCACCATCACCATCAACGGCAAGGACATGGTGGGGGTGCCGTCGAAGGATCGCGACATCGCGATGGTGTTCCAGAACTACGCCCTCTACCCGAACAAGACGGTGGGCGAGAACATGGGCTTCGCGCTGAAGATGCGCGGCGTCGGCGTCGAGGAACGCAAGAAGAAGGTGGCGGAGGCGGCCAAACTCCTCGACCTCACCGATTATCTCGACCGCAAGCCCGGCAAGCTGTCCGGTGGTCAGCGGCAGCGTGTTGCGATGGGGCGCGCCATCGTGCGTGAGCCGCAGGTCTTCTGCATGGACGAGCCTCTGTCCAACCTCGACGCCAAACTCCGCGTTCAGACCCGCACCCAGATCGCGGCACTGCAGCGCCGGCTCGGCACCACCACCGTCTACGTCACCCACGACCAGGTGGAGGCCATGACCATGGGTGACCGGGTGGCCGTCCTCAAGAACGGTAAGCTGCAGCAGTTCTCGGCACCCACCGAGCTGTACGACCGTCCCACCAACGCCTTCGTGGCCGGCTTCATCGGTTCCCCGGCGATGAACCTGATGACCATGCCCATCGTCAGCGACGGTGTGCGGCTCGGAAACTCCACGCTCCCGCTCGAACGCGACCAGCTGTCGACGCTGCACGCCGCCGGCCTGGAGACCGTGACGGTCGGCGTGCGGCCCGAGCAGCTCGAACTGTCGACCGGGGAGGGCGGCATCGAGGTGATCGTCGACCTCGTCGAGGAACTCGGGAGTGAATCCTACGTCCACACCCACATCGCCGGGGACGGCACTCAACTCGTCGCCCGGTCGTTGACCCGCACCCCCGCCCGGCTCGCCGACACCGTGTCACTGCGCAAGCGGGACGGAGCCGTGCACCTGTTCCACCCGGAGACGGGGGATCGGATCGGGGACTGACTTCGGGGGCCAGGGCTACGACTCGCATCTCGACGCACACCTCGGCACAGGCGAAGATGTAGTGACCTCGTCCGGTAGCGACACCAGGGCGGAACCCTGGCATCACCGGCGCACGAACATCCGTAGGAGGAGTTGTGTTTGTCCCGTTCAGTGTCAACGATTTCCTCGACCGCGCGGCGACCGTGTACGGGGACAGGATCGGTGTGGTCGACGAACCTGACCAACCCGCCCCGTCCCAGGGGTCGCTGACCTACGCCGAGATCGCCGACCTGGCCCGCCGCCAGTCCGCCAAGCTCGACGAACTCGGCATCGGCGCCGGTGAGCGGGTCGCGATCGTCAGCCACAACTCCAGCCGGTTGATGACCTCGTTCTTCGGGGTCAGCGGTTCGGGCCGGGTGCTGGTTCCGGTCAACTTCCGGCTGCGTCCCGACGAGGTCCGTTACATCGTCGAGGACTCCGGTGCCCGCGTCCTCTACGTCGATCCCGAACTCGAGGACGCGCTCGAGGAGGTCGACTGCGAGCACAAGTTCGTCCTGGGCTCGGACACCGACCTCTACGCCGCTCCCGGGGCGGTGCCGCAGCCGTGGGAGCCGGACGAGTCGGCTATTGCCACCCTCAACTACACCTCCGGGACCACCGCCCGCCCGAAGGGGGTGGAGATCACTCACCGCAACATCTGGGTCAATGCGGTCACGTTCGGGCTGCACGCCGGGATCGGTGACCGGGACGTGTACCTGCACACGCTGCCGATGTTCCATTGCAACGGCTGGGGTCAACCGTTCGCGCTGACCGGCGTCGGCGCCCGGCACATCATCCTGCGCAAGGTCGACGGCGCCGAGATCCTGAGGCGGGTCCGCGACCACGGGGTCACGGTGCTCTGTGGGGCGCCGGCGGTCGCGTCCGCGGTCCTCGAGGCCGCACAGACTTGGGAGGGCGAGATTCCCGGCCGGGACCGGGTGCGGATCATCATGGCCGCTGCGCCGCCGCCCACGACGACCGTCGTGCGGGTCGAGGAAGAGCTTGGCTGGGAGTTCATCCAGATCTACGGTCTCACCGAAACCTCCCCGCTGCTGACCGTCAACCGCACCCGCGCCGAATGGGACGACCTCGACCCGGAGACCCGCGCGGCGAAACTGATCCGGGCCGGCGCCCCGGCGCTCGGTGTCCGGCTGCAGATCGAGGAATCCGAGGAAGGCGCGGGGGAGGTGCTGGCCCGCTCCAACGTCGTGATGGAGGGCTACTGGAACAAACCGGAGGAGACCGAGAAGGCGCTGGCCGGTGGCTGGTTCCACACCGGTGACGGTGGCGCGGTCGGCGAGGACGGGTATCTGACCATCGCCGATCGGAAGAAGGATGTCATCATCACCGGCGGTGAGAACGTGTCTTCGATCGAGGTCGAGGACTGCCTGTTCTCCCACCCGGCCGTGTCCGAGGTGGCCGTGATCGCGGTGCCGAGCGAGAAGTGGGGAGAGACGATCAAGGCCCTGGTGGTACTGCACCCGGACGTGGAGCCGGGCGACAGCACCGAGGCGGAACTGATCGGCTGGTGCAAGCAGCATCTGGCCGGGTACAAGGCACCGACCTCGGTGGAGTTCCGCAGCGAGCTGGCCCGCACCGCCACCGGCAAGCTGCAGAAGTTCAAACTGCGCTCCCCGTATTGGGACGGACACGCACGTCAGGTCAACTGACATCGAGTTTTCGGCGTCCACACGCCGGCGTGATGTGAAAAGACCTCGGTGGGGTGGGAGGTGTGCCCGCCCCACCGAAGCCGAATCAAACGCCAGCCGGCCGGGCTCAGGCCGGCCAGTGGGCCAGCACGCGCTGTTTGAGCTCTTCCGGGTAACCCTGCTCGAACGACGAGTGGAGATCCCGGCCCTCTCCGAATGCGGGCAGGAGCAGGTCGTAGACGATCTTCGGGCCCTGTCCGGAGGCGTACTCACCCTCGTCGTAACACTGCGGCAGCCGAACGATCCGCTGGTCCTCGAATACCGCGCGCCGGCCGGTGGGGTGCACACGGGTGGAGATGGCCCACACGACATCCGAGAGGTTCGTCGGGTCGATGTCGTCGTCGACGAGGAAGACCTTCGGGATGAACAGCATCGCGCCGGTCTCGAACAGAACGTCGCCCACCCGTTTCGCGAACTGTTCACTCGAGACGCCCGGTAGCTCGTCACGCCAGTCCGCCGGCACGACTACCAGGAGCCAGTGCACCGCGGCGCCCTCCGGTGCCCAGACGGTCTTCACCGGAAGCTTCGCGGCCCGGAGGTGGGCCAGGGCGTCGGCGGCGATGCCCATGGCCCAGATGGTGTGTGATTCGTCCGCCGGGCGCCCGGCCACCACCAGCGGCCAGATCGGTTCGTCGCGGTGAGTGATCGTCTCGACATGGAAGGTGGGCTGGAGTGACGAGCCGGTGCCGAGGTATCCGCCGTACTCGCCGTAAGGCCCCTCCATGCAGTCGCGGGTGGTGGACACGTGACCCTCGATCACGATCTCCGCGGTCGCGGGAACCTCGAGGTCTACGCTGATCGCCTTGACGAGTTCGACCGGTTCACCCACCAGGGCTCCCACATAGTCGACCTCGTCGACCTCGGCGGGCAGGGGGATACCCGAGACACACGAGATCGCCGGTGCAGGTCCTTGCACGAGCGCATAGGGCATGGGCTCGCCCAGCTTCACCCACTCGGCCCAGATCTGGCCGGTGTGCTGGCTCGGTACGACGAGGCCCACCATTCTCCGACCGTCGACCTTCATGATGCGGGCGATCGCCCAGTTCACCCATCTGCCGTCGGGTGTTTTCACGATCAGGGTGCCCCACGTGTTGGCGTAGCGTCCGCCGTCCTTCCCGTGGGCGAACGGGATGGGGAACAGGTCGAGATTCGCATCCTCGCCGCGGAGAACGTTCTGCTGACAGGGTGCCTCGGACGGGTCGACGAGGACGGGCGGTGTGAGCGGAAGGTCGCGCGCGGCCGCGAGAGCCTCGACGATCTCGGGGCCGGCCGACTCCGGCGGCAGGCCCAGTGACAGTGCGACCCGGGCATACGGCATGTCGGGTCGGGAAGAGAGCGCGGCCGGTCCGCCGAGGATGCGGAATCCCGGCTCGGCACCCGCGATGTTCTCGAACAGCGGTGCCGGCGAATTGATTTCGCAACTGCGCCGGGTGATGGCGCCGGGCTCGAGATCGCCGTCGACCTGACGGGTGATGTGCGTGATGTCGCCGAGATCGTCGAGTGCGGCGATATAGCTTCTCAGGTCACTGAGGTACGTCATGGGGCATTCCTTCGATCGAATGATTGCGGGCGGCCTTTGTTCCGTTCCACCGCGTGGTGAGGCTGTTGTCCAGGCCGAACTGGTCGAGGACCCGGGAGACGATGTGATCGACGATGTCGGCTGTCGTCTCGGGGTTGTTGTAGAAGGCAGGCATGGGCGGAAGCATCATGGCGCCCGCCCGGGTCAATGCGAGCATGTTTTCGAGATGAATTGCACTCAAGGGAGATTCGCGGGGAACGAGGACGAGGCGTCGTTGTTCCTTCAGTGAGACGTCGGCCGCCCGGGCGACGAGCCCGTCGCCGTAACCGCAACGGATGGCCGCGAGCGTCTTCATGCTGCACGGAGCGACTATCATGCCGTCTACGCGGTAGGAGCCACTGGCGATGGCTGCTGCCTGATCTTGCTCGCTGTATGTCTTCGATGCAAGTGCCATGACGTCGTTAACCGAATAAGGAGTCTCCATGTGAATGGTCGCGCGAGCCCACTTCGTTATCACCAGATGGGTTTCGACCCCGAGGTCACTCAGTGCCTCGAGAATGCGAATTCCGATTGCGGCGCCGGTCGCGCCGGTCATTCCTACTACAAGCTTCATGCCCACTGCCTTCATTCGGTCCGGCCGAACTCGCAAGGCGCAGTTCGTGTTAAAACAGTTCGAGTACGAACTATAAATACGAGACTATGAGGAGTCAAGAGACGCTATGACCGACAACACCGAATCCGTTCTTTCCGCGCCGCTCTGGCCGCACGGCGATACTGCGCTCATGCACCTGATCCGCCGGGCCGGCCAGCGGTGCACGACCAGCTGGACCTCGACCGTGACTACCGGTCTGTCCGCGGTTCAGTACGCCATTCTCGTCGTGCTCGCCGAGATGAAGACCTGTGATCAGCAGACGCTCGGAAGTCGCGCGGGTTTCGACAAGGCGACCGGGACCTACCTGATCGACAAGATGGGCAAGGGCGGTCTGGTCAGGACGCACTTCGATCCGGCCGACCGCCGGCGCAAGCTGGTCTCCCTCACTGCCGCCGGCCGCAAGGCGTTGAATCAGATGATCGACGAAGCTCGGCAGGCCGAAGCCATGGTTACCTCCGGCTTGGAGCCCGGCGATATCGCGGAACTGAAACGCTTGCTGAGCAAGATGACAGGGCTGCAGTAACCCGGCAGTCCGGCGCGAAGGTCACGCGAGATCGATTTCGATGAAAACCATTCGAGAACAGTTGGATTCACGACGTCGAGACTGCAGCATCCACAGGGAAGGTCGGCGCTACGGTCTCGATGACAAGCCTCGGGTCAGCCGCGCGCGCGTCGCTCGGTGCCGGCCAATGCATCGCTGCACGCGCGGGGCGTCGTTCCGTACCGCTCGCGGAACTCGTTGATGAAGTGCGACGTGCTTCGGTAACCGACGGCCTTCGAAATCTCCGTGACGTTGCACTCGTTCTCGATCAGCAGCTCACGCGCCTTGTTCAGCCGGATCTCCTTCACGAACTGGTACGGCGATCGTCCGGTCACATCCCGGAACAGGTGCGAGAACGCGGACGGACTCATGAACGCGCGCTCGGCGAGTTCGCTCACGCTCAGCGGCTCGGCGAGGTGTTCCTGCACGTACGCGATGACGGCGCTGACGGGGTTGCTCGCGCTCTCACTCGCCGCTCTTTCGACCAGGCGGGTGTACTGCTCGGCCTGCAGCGCCCGGTAGACGATTTCCTTCAGGTATGTCGGCGCGAGCACGCGGCGGTCGGCTCCGGTCGAGAGTGCGCGGAGGAAGCGCAGGATCGCGTCCAGCATGTCGCGGTCCAGGGCGGAGACGAAGTCGTGGTGCGCCTCGCTCTTCGGCCGCGCGCGGGTGAATGCCGTGGTCTCCCGCTCCAGGAGGATGTCGGACGACACCTGTCGCACCAGTTCCGGATCGAGCTGGAGTCCGAACGACAGGAAGGGCTTCGCCGGGCTGGCTTCGATGATCTCCGTCAGGAACGGAACATGGTTGCTGATCGCCAGATACGTGAACGGGTCGTAATAGCAGGCGTTCCCGTTCGTCGTGACGCATTTGCGGCCCTGCGCGATCACGCACAAATGAAGTTCGCGGACCTCTTCCCACTGCGGCTCCGCGGGTGCGTCGAACCGGTAGATGGTCAGCCCGGGCCACAACCCGTCGTTGGTGCCCGGCTCCGGAGCGCGGGACTTGAGTTCGGCGACCAGATCTCCCGAGGTGATTCGGAACTCGAGCGGATTCAGTGCGTTCATCGCAGCCTCCCGTGCGGGGGTAAGTGGCGGATCAACCCGCTCCTCGGATTGAAACACTATAACCGCAATTCGCCATTCTTCTTCGACTGATTTTCACGCATTACTGGAAGTCCCGTACCCGGACGAATGACCAGTACCTGCCGGTAACCCACGTGGTCGCGCTTTGTTAGCAGAATCCTGCGGTTCGATTGCGGATTCCAGCGCGACTCTCTGCTGAGGCTGTTCCTGCGCCCGTCGGGGGCTCTCTAAT
>NZ_JBHUSF010000158.1:0-19628 GCF_042673295.1 Rhodococcus sp. NPDC057014 | reverse complement strand
GCCTACGGCCTCGACAAGGGCGACAAGGAACAGACCATCCTGGTCTTCGACCTCGGTGGCGGCACCTTCGACGTCTCGCTGCTCGAAATCGGCGAGGGCGTCGTTGAAGTCCGGGCCACGTCCGGCGACAACCACCTCGGTGGTGACGACTGGGACGACAGGATCGTGAAGTGGCTGGCCGAGAAATTCAAGTCGCACAACGGGTTGGATTTGACGAAGGACAAGATGGCGATGCAGCGGCTGCGAGAGGCCGCGGAGAAGGCGAAGATCGAACTGAGCTCGTCGCAGAGCACGTCGATCAATCTGCCCTACATCACCGTCGACGCGGACAAGAACCCGCTGTTCCTCGACGAGCAGTTGTCCCGCAGCGAGTTCGAGAAGATCACGTCCGATCTCCTCGACCGCACCCGCGCGCCGTTCCAATCGGTGATCAAGGACGCAAAGATCGCCGTCAAGGACATCGACCACGTCGTGCTCGTCGGCGGTTCCACCCGTATGCCCGCCGTGACGAATCTGGTGCGCGAGTTGACCGGCGGGAAGGAACCGAACAAGGGCGTCAACCCGGACGAGGTGGTCGCCGTCGGCGCCGCCCTGCAGGCCGGCGTTCTCAAGGGCGAGGTCAAGGACGTGCTGCTCCTCGACGTCACCCCGCTGTCCCTCGGCATCGAGACCAAGGGTGGCGTGATGACCAAGCTGATCGAGCGCAACACCACCATCCCGACCAAGCGGTCCGAGACCTTCACCACGGCTGACGACAACCAGCCGTCGGTGCAGATCCAGGTGTTCCAGGGTGAGCGCGAAATCGCCTCGCACAACAAGCTGCTCGGCTCGTTCGAGCTGGCGGGGATTCCGCCGGCACCGCGTGGTGTGCCGCAGATCGAGGTCACCTTCGACATCGACGCCAACGGCATCGTGCACGTGACCGCGAAGGACAAGGGCACCGGTAAGGAGAACACGATCAAGATCCAGGAGGGCTCGGGCCTGTCCAAGGAGGAGATCGAGCGGATGGTCAAGGACGCCGAGGCGCACGCCGAGGAAGACAAGGCCCGCCGGGAGGAGGCCGAGGTGCGCAACCAGGCCGAGTCGCTGGTGTATCAGACCGAGAAGTTCATCAAGGACAACGAGGACAAGGTGCCCGCCGATGTCAAGGAAAAGGTCGAGTCGTCGATCGCGAATACCCAAGAGAAGTTGAAAGGCAGCGACGTCGCGGCCATCAAAGAAGCCATCGAAAAACTGACCACCGACTCGCAAGCCCTGGGCCAGGCGATCTACGACGCACAGGCGAAGGATTCGGCCGCCACCGGTGGAGGGAACGGCGCCTCGGAAGGGGCCGGTGGTGAAGTCTTCGACGCTGAGGTGGTGGACGAACCTGGACGGGAGGACACCCGATGACCAGCAGCGAGCGGCGCAACGGCGACAAGCCGCCGCGGGAACCGATCTCGATCACCGACAAACGCCGTGTCGATCCGGATACCGGCCGGGTACGCGAGCACACCCCGAGTGAGCCCGTCACCCCGACCCCACAACGGGAACCCGACCCGGCCACCCCGGACGCCGAGATGCACCCTGGGTACCGGACCGATCGGGACGCGGGCGAACACCCTGATCGAGTGTCGGAGTTGACCGCTGATCTGCAGCGGGTGCAAGCCGAGTACACCAACTATCGGCGCCGAATAGAACGCGACCGGCGCCTGTCGGTCGAGGCCGCGACGGCATCGGTGGTGGCGAAGTTTCTCGGGATCCTCGATGACCTCGACCGAGCCCGCGAGCACGGCGACCTCGAAACCGGGCCACTGCGCGCGATCGCGGCCGAACTCGATGCGATCCTGAGCGGCCTGGGGGTGGTCGCATTCGGTGAAGAGGGCGACCGCTTCGATCCCACCCTGCACGAAGCAGTCCAGCACGAAGGCGCCGGGGGAGATCCCGTCGTGGACAGGGTGCTCCGACGCGGCTACACATTCGGTGGCGGCAAGGTGCTGCGGACCGCGACAGTCACCGTGGTCGGGGGACCCACTCCGCCAGGGGACGTGACGGGCACAACATCGGCCGACGATTCCTGAGACGCCGCCCATGAGCCCGACAACGCCGGTCTTGGCGCGCAGCTCGTCCGGCGACCGGCAGAGGGAAAGGAGGATTCTCGGTGACGCAGCAGGAATGGCTCGCCCGTGACTTCTACGCCGCTCTCGGTGTCCCTTCAACGGCGTCGGCCGAGGAAATCAAGAAGGCATACCGCACATTGGCCCGGGAGCTGCATCCGGACGCAAACCCGCACAACACCCAGGTAGGGGAACGGTTCAAGGCCGTCAGTGAGGCGTACGCGGTGCTATCGGACCCCGCCAAACGCAAGGACTACGATCGCACGCGCCGGCTGTTCCGATCCGGGGCGTCCGCGAGGACGGGTTTTCCCCCCGAAGCTGGCACCACCACGACCGCGCGCGCCGGGCCGGGCGGCTTCGAATTCGGTGACCTGTTCGGGAGCCGTTCACCCTTCACCGTGGGCGATCCTCTGGGCGGAGTGGGTGATGTGCTCGGAGACCTGTTCCGGCGCGCCGGAACCCGAGGGTCGTCGGCCCGGCCGAGGCGGGGCAGTGACGTCGAGACCGAGACCCGGCTGTCCTTCCGGGAGGCGGTCGCCGGGATGGTGTTGCCGCTGAGGGTGAGTGGGCCGATGGTGTGCACCAGCTGTCACGGCTCGGGCTCACGACCGGGAACCCGGCAACGGACCTGCCCACACTGCCACGGCGTCGGGATCGAGGACCGCGCCCGCACCATCTCCGTCGACGTCCCGCCCGGAGTGGGCGACGGGCAACGCGTCCGGATACCGGCGCAGGGCGAACCAGGTCTCGCCGGGGCACCGTCGGGGGACCTCTATGTCACCGTGCGGGTGGACCCGGACCCGGTGTTCGCCCGCAGCGGCGATGACCTCACCGTCACCGTTCCCGTGTCCTTCGCCGAACTTGCCTTGGGGACCGTGCTGTCCGTGCCCACCCTCGATGGCCAGGTCAGTGTGAAGATCCCGCCAGGCGCCCAATCCGGGAGAACGATCCGACTGCGCGGACGCGGGGTGGCCCACCGCGGCACCACGGTCGGCGATCTGCTGGTAACCGTAGAGGTCGCGGTCCCGCCCGAACTTGACCATGAGGCTGCCGAGGCGCTGCGTGTGTACGCCCGGGCAGAGGAATCAAGCGGATTCGACCCCCGCGCCGGATGGGCAGGAAGAAGATGATGCCGAGAAAGACGTCGGCGTGATCGCCTTGGACGGTCCGGTCGGAGTCGTTCTTCGGGATGGGGACAACGAAGTCCTGGACTCCCTGAGGCCGAGCTTGCCGCTCCGCGGATCCCCATTGTTGATCACGGTGTTGCGGAATACCTTGGTTTCGTCGAGCGGTCATTGGTTCGGGAATCGGCTTCGCGTACTGGTGGAACCTGCGACCGGATTTTCGGCCACGGAGGCCGGCGTCGACTATTCGGCGAAGCAGTGCCGGGGCAGGTGATCCTGTTTTCCGAAATCTCGGTGCAGTGATTCGGCGATGGACGCGACGGTGTCGAGCCCGATCAGATCGGCCAGGGCGAGCGGGCCCATCGGGTGGGCGCACCGCAGGCGCATGGCGTTGTCGACATCGGTCGCTGTTGTGGCACCAGATTCGACCATTCGAATCGCATTGAGCAGGTAGGGGATCAGCAGGGCGTTCACGATGAACGCGGCATCGACCACCAAGCGGTGAGCCGTCGAAGCGACGTTTTCCGGCTCGCAGCACGAGGCTCAGCTCGCCCATGATCCAGTGATCCTCATGTGCGCAAATCTCTTTCGGGCGCTGGACCGGTGGAGCTGCGGATCACCAGATGTGCCGGTGCCCGAAGTTGCTGCGTCGCGGTCCGACCGGCCTTCTGCAGGGATGACAACACCAGGTCCACCGCGGTGCGTCCGACTGCTTCGAGTGGTCCCGACACGGTCGTGAGTGGTGGGGCGCAGAAGTCGGCCCCGAAGATGTCGTCGAAGCCGACCACGCTGATGTCGTCCGGAACCGTGACGCCGCGTTCGGCGAATCTGCGCAGGGCACCGATGGCCAGCAGGTCGTTGTGGGCGATGACCGCGCTGGCACCGGTGCCGATCGCGGCATCCGCTGCGGCGGGGCCACCCTGGATGGAGGGGGTGAACGGGCCGAGCAGCGTCGCCTCCCTGCCCAAGGTCGAGGCGGCGTCGCGTACCGCGCATACTCATCCCTACGACGGGCCTGTGCTGAAGCCCGCATCCGTCCCTCGGAACGGTGAGCTATGTCGTGCGCGGATCGGTTCAGCGGCAACCGCGGGAGATGGTCAGCGCCGTGGCGCGCACAGCCGGGGCGAGGTGCTCGAGCTTGCCCGGCCATCGAGCAACCACCCCGAGCGACCCTCGCAGGTTTGGTCTGGCGGGTCAGCCCGCGGTCGACGACCTCGACGAGCAACTCGCGCGGTGAATTCGCCAGGATGCATTTGCCGACCGCGGTCGCGTGCAGGGGAAGGCGTCCACCGACTTCGGTTTCGTTCGGTACGGCGGTGAGCGCGGAGATCTTCTCGATGCACAGCACGTCGAGTCCGTCGAGGACCATCAGCTGCACGTTCTCGTGGGTGGCTTCGGCGAGATCGTGCATCAGCGGTGCCGACATCACGCGCTTCGCACAGCCGGCGGACCTCAGTGCCTTTTCGTTCGAGAGCGGGCCTCGCGCAACGCGGTGCGTAGTCCCGTGCGGCGTCCGGTGTCGCCGTCGGAAGGTGTGGTGAGGGGAGTGCGGAATTTCAGTTCGGACGCGGTCTCGGGAGCGTCGTCGGCGGTCGCGGACAGGAACCGGTCCGGGAATGCCAGCTTGTGGATGGTGCGCAGGGTCAGGAAGTATTGCTTGGCAAGCGAACCGGTGGTGTAGGGCAGATCGTATTTCTCACACAGGGCGCGGACCCTCGTCGCTATTTCCGCGTAGCGGTTGCTGGGAAGGTCGGGGAAGAGGTGATGCTCGATCTGGTAGCAGAGGTTGCCGCTCAGGAATGCCAGCACCGCACCGGCCCGGAAGTTGGCGGTGCCCAGCATCTGGCGTAGATACCACTCCGCTCGGGTCTCGTGTTCGAGTTCCGCAGGCGTGAACTTCTCTGCGCCGTCGGGAAAGTGCCCGCAGAAGATCACGACGTACGCCCACAGGTTTCGCAGCAGGTTGGCCGAGAGGTTCGCCGTCAGCGTCCGTCGCCACCGACGCCCGCTGACGGCGGGGAAGAGCACGTAGTCCTTGCCGGCCTGGCGAACGATCTTGCCGAGCAGTGCCCGGGTGTGGGCGCTCTTCTCGGCGGCGGTGTCGACGCGGTCCCGTTCGGAGTACAGTCCGTGCAGGGCGATGCCCCATTCGAATATGAATGCCAACAACAGGTTCCGCAGCGGCTGCAGCAGATGTTCGGGCTTCCACGGCTGGTCGCGGGTGATGCGGATGACGCCGAACCCGAGGTCGTCGTCCATTCCGACGACGTTGCTGAACACGTGGTGACGATAATTGTGCGAGTACTGCCACTGGGACGACACCCCCGCCATGTCCCACTCCCACGTGCTGGAGTGGATTTCCGGGTCGTTCATCCAGTCCCACTGCCCGTGAGACACGTTGTGCCCGATCTCCATGTTCTCCACGCTCTTGGCGAGAGCTAGGGCGGTCGTCCCGAGGATCCACCCGAACCGTGCCCGGCTGCAATGGATCACCAGGCGTGCAGAGGCATCCAGCACACGCTGGAACGCGATCGTGCGACGGATGTACGTGGCGTCGCGCTCACCGAGCGAATCGGTGACGTCCCGCCGGATGGCGTCGAGTTCGGAGCGGAGCGACTCGACATCCTCTTCGGTGAGATGTGCGTATTCCTTGATGTCGGATATCGCCATTCTCGACTCCCGATTTCCCGACCCGCTTCGTGCCTCACTGTGAAGTGAACGCCGCATTCCGCAGACTGTCAACACTGTAGATCTACAGTTCAGGCCTACAGTGTTGGTGGAGGTGTCGTGATGGCCGATGAGCCCGAACATCGTTCGATCCACTCCGACGGCGGCCCGATCACCCGGGAGCGGATACTCGAAGCAGCGCTCGCGATCGTCGACCGGGACGGCATCGACGGACTGTCCATGCGCCGCCTCGGTAAGGCGCTCGGCCGCGACCCGATGACCCTGTACCGTCACGCTCCGAACAAGGCCGCGTTGCTCGACGGTCTCGCCGAGCGGGTGCTCGACGAACTGGACGTCGATACCGGCGACGGCGACTGGGCCACCCAACTTCGGGAGGTCGCGCGGGGCTTCCGCCGACTGGCCCTCGCTCATCCGCAGGTGGTGCCGCTCCTGGTCACCCGGCCGCTGTCGACGCCGCTCGGGCTCAGGCCGCTCGGCACCCTGCGCCCCCTCGAGGACATCCTGACCCTGCTGACCCGGGCGGGGTTCACCGACGCCGACGCCCTGCACGTCTATCGGGCGTTGTTCGGTTTCCTCTACGGCCACGTCCTCAACGAACTGCAGGAACTCGTCGAGCGACCCGACGAATCCGACGACCTCCTGCGCCTCGGGCTGCACCGTCTGCCGATCGGTGAATTCCCGCTCCTGCGGGGTCTGGCGCCGGTGCTCGCGTCCTACGACGGCGCCGCCGAACTCGAACGGGGGGTCGACATCCTCCTGGCGGGCCTGACCGCGACGCTGAAGCGTGGGGACGGCTTGAATCCGGAATGAGCGCGCGTCGGTGATCGGCTCAGCCGACGCCGACGGTCTGTCGCTCGGGCTCGATCACGGCCACGACGCGCTCGTCCTCGCGGGGGTACGGCGCACCCGTGTACTTCGTGGACAGCTCGTCGACGATCTCCCACGCGGCATCGCCGTCGAGCCATTCGACTACTCGCCCGCGGACGACGACGGGCTCGAACGGGTTGTCGACGGGCGCGATGGACAGCGCCACCCGTGGGTCGCGGCGCAGGTTGCGTGCCTTGCGCGAGCCGGGACCGGTGAGGAAGACGATTCGGTCGCCGTGCGCGCCGATCCAGAGGGGAACGGTGTGGGGCGAGCCGTCGGGGAGGGTGGTGGCGAGGTGAGCGATCGAGGTGCCGTCGAGTATGCGGCGCACGTCGGGGTCAAGCATGGATCTGCTCCTTCATCTGAGGGCGCCGGCGCGAGGCCGACGTCGTGGGGTAGGCGGCAAGGGTCATCGGACCACCGCGTAGTGGAGATGGGTCACGCCGGGCGCTGGGACGACCTCCAGTAGACGGAGTTGCACGTGGTCCGGGAGCTCCTGGAAGAAGCGGCGACCGGCGCCCAGTAGGACGGGGACCTGGTGCAGGACCACCTCGTCGACGAGTCCGGCTTTCAAGGCCGCGGCCAGGACTCCGCCGCCCATGAGGCTGACGTCCTTGTCGCCGGCGGTCTCGCGCGCCGCTGCGACCGCGTCCTCGATTCCGCCGGTGACGAGTGTCTGCTGCTCGGACATCTCCGGCGCAGGCCGATGGCTGAGGACGAACACGCGAGCCGTCGGGTGTGGGCTGCCGCCGCCGAAACGACCGGAATCCTCATAGGTGTTGCGTCCCGCAACGACCGCACCGACGCGGCCGGCGAGGGTGTCGAAGATCCGGGCGCTGGGCTCGCTCAGGCGGAACCCGTCGAACAGCCGACTGGCGGTGTCGCCGTCGCCGTACCAGTCGAACAGGGATGTCCCGTCACCGATTCCGCGGCCGGGTCCCGGATTTCGGCCGGTGATGTAACCGTCGACCGAGACCGCGTGGGCGCTGAAGACCTTGCTCATCTTCGTGTTCCTTTCGGGGTTCCTTCAGGAGACTTCATGAGCGTAACAGTCTGAGTTCCTTCAGGGAACCCCGATTGTTAGACTGGTTCCATGCAACGCACAGATTTCGGTGGGATGGTGTGCTCGATCGCGCGAACGCTCGACGTCATCGGGGAGCCCTGGTCGCCGCTGATCCTGCGCGACGTGTGGGCCGGATTCACCCGATTCGAGCAGATTCAGGCCGACCTCGGCATCTCGCGCAAGGTCCTGACCGAACGACTCAACCACCTCGTGGAGCGCGGCGTGCTCGAGCGCCGGCCCTACGACCGACGGCCGCGGTACGAATACGTCCTGACCGAGAAAGGCGTCCAGCTCCTCGACGTTCTAATGGCAATGGCCACCTGGGGCGACAACTGGCTCGCGGGGGAGGCGGGCCCGCCGGTCCTCTACCGCCACCACGCGTGCGGCGAGATCAGTACAGCCGACCTGCGTTGCGCACACTGCGGCGAGTCGATGCACGCCGGCGACGTCGAACTACTCCAAGGACCCGGCGCCGCCGTGTGAACGGTGCGGCCCGCCCCGCCCTCCCGGTGATCGGTCAGACGTTCGGGTCCTTTGGTTGTGCGCCCGGGCTGGTGCTCGCGGTCAGTTCTGTGGGTGTCCAGGAGGGCCAGTTGGCTTCGCCGACGAGGTATCCGTCGGTGAACTGGGCGACGATGCGCGGGCCGGTGCTCGCGCTGTTGTCGTACACGGTCACGTGATCACAACGTGGGAACGCCTGAGCGACGAGACCCCACAATCTTTGGTATCGCTGGCGGATCTTGTCTTCCGGCACATCGTGCCCGCCGGCTCGCACCCGGTAGCGCACACGCTGGACAGCTAGCTCCTCTGGAACCATCACCACATGCAAGACGACGGTGTACTCGTGTGTGCGCGCTTCGTCGATCAACTTCAGCTTCGACGGATGGGAGAACACCGTCTCGGCGATGAACGACATTCCCCGGCTCAGTAGGTGTGATCGGGTCTTCGCGGCGATCTCTGCCGCCGCGTAGGAGTGTGCAGCCGGATTCGCCGGCCATCGTTGTCTGGCGATCTCGTCGGCATTGACTAACGGGCTGGCAGGCAGCAGGGGAGCAAGGGTGAGCGCCACGAAGGTGGACTTGCCGGCGCCGTTGCAGCCGACCACCAAGTCGAGTCGTTTCACTCGGGCAGGACTGCGTGGGTGCCGTCGGGACGATACTCGATGATCTGACCGTCCTCGGATAACGCGACAGTGGTGACTCCCTGGGCCGCGAGCGCGGCGCCATAGTCGGCGGTGGCCAGTTGTTCCTCGATCGCCGCGTTGATCTCGGCGTTGAACGCTGTGCCTTCTTCGGTTCCGAGTTCGCCGATCGGCAACCGGCCGGCGAGGGCTTCCTCTACTCGGCGCCGGGCCGCGGTCTGCCGGCTCGAGACCGCCCGTCCCACCCGGGCCCAGTGTTCGAGTTGCTGACGTCCTGTGCGGTGCTGCCGTTCTCCTTCGGCCATGGCGCTGGCTACCAGGTCTGCTGCCAGGCGGGTGACCTTGTCTCCACTACTCGGCATTGCTGCCCTCCTGTGGTGTAGCTACTTGCTACAAGTGTAGCTAACGGCTACAGGCTGTGTCGGCGATCGCCCAGCGGGGCTTTCGGCGACTTCAGTTCCTACCCGACGCTAATGGGTACCCATCGCGCACGTAAGTCGGCCTGCCGGCTCGCGGCGAGTGAATTCTGGCCAGTGGTTATGTGCCGCAGAAGGTTTGGAACGTTCGGCTGAACGAGGGCGGGGCGGGTGTGGTGTAGTCGGACCATGCGTCGCGGCGGTCGAACGGATGGGTGACGACCTCCAGTAGCTTCTCGAATGGGGCGAGTTCACCGTCGGTCGCGGCCCGTAAGGCAGCGTCGAGTTGATGGTTGCGTGGGATGTAGAGCGGGTTGACGCGGTCCATCGCGTCCGCGGTCTCCGCCGACCCGCGCCGGTGCTGTGTCAGGGCGCTGCGCCAGCGTTGCAACCACGGCTCGGTGTGCTCGCGCGGTGCGAGGCTGTCGAGAGGTACCGAATTTCCGCGTAGTTCGTCCGCGAGGGCACGGAAACCACTGGTCCAGTCGACGCGGTGTTCCTGTACCAGCGTCAGAAGGTCGTCGATCAGTGCTCGGTCGAGGGCTGTGCGGGCCATGCCGAGCTTGGCCGCCATGCCGGCCGCGTAGTGGCCGTCGTACCGCTCGTCGAAGGTGTCGAGGACTGCCGATGCCGCGGTGATCGCGTCATCGGGCGCCTGGGCGAACAGCGTGAGCAGCGTTTCGGCGAAGCGCGCCAGATTCCATTTCAGGACGGCGGGTTGGTTGCCGAACGCATAGCGGCCGCTGTGGTCGATCGAACTGAACACCGCTGTCGGGTCGTAGGTGTCGAGGAAGGCGCACGGACCGTAGTCGATGGTCTCCCCGGAGATGGTCGTGTTGTCGGTGTTCATCACCCCGTGCACGAAACCGGTGAGCATCCACCGTGCCACCAGTGACGCTTGCGCCTCGACCACGGCCTCGAAGAATGTCAGGTAGCGGTTGCCGTCACCGTTCGCCGGCAGTTCGGTGAGCTTCGGGTAGTGACGGGCGATCGCGTAGTCGGCGAGCGGCTGCAGCAGATCGCCTTGCCGCGCTGCATATTCGAACGTGCCGACGCGCAGGTGGCTGGCTGCGACTCGGGCGAGCACGGCGCCGGGTTCGGTGCCGTTCCGGTGGACGGGCCGGCCCGTCGCGATCACCGACAGTGCGCGGGTGGTGGGGATGCCGAGGGCGTACATGGCCTCGCTGACGAGGTATTCACGCAGCATGGGGCCGACGACCGCGAAGCCGTCGCCGCCCCGGGAGAACGGGGTTCGCCCCGAGCCCTTGAGGTGCAGATCCACGCGCTGACCGTCACTGTTGGTCAGTTCGCCGAGCAGCAACGCCCGACCGTCTCCGAGGAGCGGCACGTATCCGCCGAACTGATGGCCCGCATATGCCATCGCTACCGGTTTGGCCCCGGTCGGTGCCTTCGATCCGGACAGGACGCCGACCCCGTCCACGCTTCGCAGTGCGTCGACATCCAACCGTAGCGACGCCGCGAGGCGCTCGTTGAGCACGAGCAGGGTGGAGCCGGGCGCAGGGGCGCCCTGCCACGGCACCGTCAGGGCGCCCAGCTCGTCGGCGAAGGTGCTCGCGAGGCCGGGCAGCGCGGTGTTCGTGCGCACGGTGGAATCGGGGATTGCAGCCATCAGCTCAGGGTAATCGCTGCACAACCGCGAACAGTTACCCGTCGAAGTCGCTGAAGAGGTAGTTGTCGATGTTCGGGCCCACTCGCCGAGCGAGAACTTCGATGGGGGCATTGGCGACGTCGGGGAGCAGGAGGATGTATTTCGATATCGCCAGCCCGGCCGTTTGGCTGACCACCAGTGCGTAACGCTCGTCCTGATGATCGCTGCGGACGACATCGCCGAGTGCGCGTTGCACGAGTCCGAGGAAGAAGTCTCGTACTCGCATGGCGATCTCGTCGTGCGTGACGGCGACTCGCAGCAGCGCGATTGCCCGTGCTCGCTGCTGTGGGTTCGTCTCCCAGAATTCGAGTACGCGTCGGACGAAGATCTCACCGGGCGCGTCGGTCTCGGCGGTGATTCCGGAGAATACGGTCTTCGCGTCGACCTCCGGTTGCAGGGCGGCCACCAGGAGCGCGTTCTTGTTGCCGAAGTAGTGATGGATGAGCGCCGGGTCGACGTCGGCCTCTTTGGCGATGGCGCGCATGGTCGTTCGGTCGAATCCTCGATCGGAGAACAGCTCTCGCGCTGACCGCAGAATGATGCCACGCTTGTCGGCGGAGTCGGCGACGACCTTCGGCCGTCCGGGCGCGCGACTATCCATGTGCTCCGGCACGCGCGAGGACCAGCATGCGCTCTTCGATGGTGGCGCGCACGGGCCGGATATCGGCCGCGATGCCGGCTGTGTCCAGGACGGAATCGATCGTCGCCGGATCCGTGTCCGGAACTCGGATCGCACGGCCGTCCAGGATGACGGGAATTCCGGCATCGTTCAGTGCCGCGAATGCCTGTGCCCATTCCGGAGTGTGCACGGCGACCGCGCGGGTGTCGCCGATGATGTCGTCCTCGCTGCCTGCGCCGACGAGCTGCCCGGACGACATCAGCAACAGGCGATCACATTGCTGTGCTTCTTCCATGTAGTGGGTGGTCACCAGGACGCCGACGCCGTTGTCGGCCTGCTGCCGGATCGTGTCCCACAGCCGCGCCCGGGACAGTGCGTCCACCCCGGAGGTCGGCTCGTCCAACACCAGCACGTCGGGTTCGTGTGCCAATGCCACGACGAATGCCACCTGTCGTTGCGAGCCCAGGGCCAGTTCGCGGACGAGGGTGTTGCGCGCGTCGTGAAGTTCGGCGGGAACACCGGGCACGGGAACACCGTAGGCCTCCGCGCTGAAGGCCAGGTTCTCCGCGACGGTCAGATCACGGTAGAGGCCGAGGTTCTGGGGCACGTAACCCATGCGCGCCCTCCGCGTTCGGTCCGGCGGGCCGCCGAGCAACTCGACCGCTCCCTCCGTCGCGGCGAGCAGACCCAGGAGCATCCGGATCAGCGTGGTCTTCCCGGCCCCGTTGGCCCCGAGAAGACCGACCACCTCGCCGGGGGCGACGGTCATCGACATCGAGTCGACGGCCGTGAAATCACCGAACTTCCGGGTCACCGAGCTTGCCCGCAGAACGTCACCGGTCATGATGCCCCGACCTCCCGCCGACGTGTCAGCGACAACGCGATGACGATGTCTTCGAGGTCGGGCGTGATGGTCGCGGCGTCGGTGCCGGGGTGTCCGTCCTCCCAGTACTCGTGACGTTCCCGGCCGCGGCGCCACGACCACTCCGGTCGCACCGGATCCGCTGCCGAGGTGATGGTGCCGGTGAACCCGGCACGCACGTCGTCGTAGGAGCCCTGGGTGAGGATTCGGCCGGAGTCGAGGACGACGAGGTGCCCGGCTCGCTCGGCCTCGTCGAGGTATGTCGTCGACATGATCACGGCCGCACCGTCCGCGGCGGCCTCCGAGATCAATCGCCACAGGTCGATGCGGCTCACGGGGTCGACGCCGGTACTCGGTTCGTCGAGGATCAGCATCGTGGGCCGGTGCAGCATCGCCATCGCCGTGCCCAGTTTGCGCCGCATCCCGCCCGACAACGCCGACGCGAGTCGGTCCGCCGCATCACCCAGCCCGGCGCGGTCGATGAGTTCCTCGCGCCGCTCGGCCAATTCGCTGCCGCCCAGGCCGTAGATGCCGCCGACGAAATCCATGTTCTGCCGAACCGTCAGCGCCGCCCAACTCCCCGGGCCCGCACAGAGAAACCCGATGTCGTGCTTGGCCGGGGCGTGCACGGTCCCACTGTCGGGGAGGACCTCTCCCACGAACGTCCGCAACAGGGTCGACTTCCCCGCTCCGTCGCCACCGACCAGGGCCACCACCTGGCCGGCCGGAACGTCGATGCTCACTCCGTCGAGGGCTGTCCGGTCGCCGAACCGGACGACGACGGACTCGGTCGCGGCGATCATGCGGCGTCCGCACCGGTCGGATCGACCGATTTCGACGGCTCCGCCTTACTCGCCTTCGAAACGTCCGGCGCGAGATCTCGCCGGAAACGAAGCGTCGACCCGGTGAACACCACGATCGCCATCACGGCCAGCACGACCAGCGGCAACCACAACGACGAGATCGGCGCGTCACGCAACATCACGCCCTGCGAGATCATCGTGAAATACGTCAGCGGAAGCAGGTAGCCGATCCAGCGAACCCCAGCCGCCATCGCGTCGAGCGGGAAAATCATGCCGGACAACAAGATCTGTGGCATCAGGAACAGGAATGCCGTTTGGATCGCTTGTCCGGTGGTCTGCGAGATCGTCGATATCAGCACACCGAGACCGAGGACGACGAACAGGAAGAGCGCGGCGCCGAGCGCGAAAACCAGCACGTTGCCGTTGAACGGCACCCCGAACAGCACCATGCCCAGCACCGTCACAACGGTCATGTCCAGCGCGGCGAGCAGGAAATAGGGCACGATCTTGCCCAGGATCACCTGACTCGGGCGGATCGGCATGACCGCGAGTTGCTCGAGGGTCCCGGCCTCGCGTTCCCGGACCAGGCCGATGCTGGTGACGATCGTGCCGATGAACGTGAGGATGAGGCCGATGATCGCCGGCACCATCACCCACGACGTCTTCAGGTCGGGATTGAACAACACCTCGGTGCGGACCTGGTCGCCGAGTTTGTTCAGGATCGACACCGTCGACTGGGCAGCGAACAGATTCGAGCCGTCCACCAGTGCCGTCGACTGCTCGGCCGGCGTCGAACCGGTCACCACGACGACGTCGACCTTGTTCTCCCGCAACAGATCCGTCGCCTGGGCCGTCGAGCCGTCGACGTCTGTCTGCGTCACGTCGAAGAACGGCGGCAACGACGTGCTCACCTGCTGAGCCGAGGGGCCCATGACCGCAGTCTCGACCGAGGACACATAGAAGTTGGCCGCATAGCCGAAGATCACGAGCAGGAGAAGCGGCAGCGCGATCAACATCGCCAATGTGCGGGGGTCCCGCCGAAGTTCGCGAAATTCCTTGAGAATCATGGCGCGCATATTCGATGCTAGGCACGCCGCGTGGCCGGGGTCAACGGTTGATGAATTACCCGCCGTGTCGGCGATCCGCCGCGTCTGTCACGGCCGAAGGGCGGCGTCCAGCATGCGGATCAACTCGCCGACCCGTCCGCCGCCGACCGGTGCCGCCGGAAAACGTCCGAGTACGTCGACGACGCCTGGGGTCGCACGCTGGACCGCTTGCTCGACGTGTTCGGCGCCGACGGTCCGATCGTCACCGGCGACGAGTTCGGCCGCTCTGGCCGCGTACGCGGCCGCTCCGAGAATGTGCTTGACCTGGGTGGCCTTCGCCAAGGGATGTAGGTAAGCGGCGCCCGCCGCAGCCATCGCCGCCCACGCCGCCTCGCGCGCGGCCTCGGTGGCGGTGCCCTTGGCGGCCGCGAGCGCCGCCCACGCTGCGTCGCGCAGAGGTTTCCCGCGCTCACCACCTCGAGCGAACTCCCGCGCGGTAGCGATCGCGTCGCGAGGCCGGGAGTCGTCCGGCTGATCGGCCTCGAATATGTCGAGTACCCCGTTCGCGCACCCCGCGGCGAACGCGGTGACCTCACGAAGATCCTGATTGCTCAGAACGATTTCCGGTGCGTCCCCTGCCATGGGTCCATTGTCGGCCACCGGACGCAGCTGCGAGGAATTCGGTGTGTGTGCCGCCGCGGTGACCGGTGTCGAGACTGTCCCCCAAAGTGGACTGTGGCGCACGACACAGCCACTCGTAGCGTTCCTGGCACCGACGAAAGTGCGTGTTCAAGACAATCCCACGCCCACGAATGGGCCGAACGGAGTATGTGATGAGCGGAGACCTGAACGAGGTCGGGACCGGTGTCAACCTATTCACCGCAGGGGAGGTTCGCGGTACGGCGCGGTGGTTCAACGACACGGCCGACGTGCTGTCGATCGACGACGACGATCTCGAGGACACGATCGCGTTCGTCAGCAAGGGTGGGATGACCTTTCTGTCGCCGATCCTGCCCGACCTGCGCGCGATCGTCTGTACAGCCGGGAGCCGGGAATCGCACCTCGCGATCCTGTCGCGGGAGTCCGACGTGCCCTGCGTGCTCGCCGCCGAACTGACCGGAACCGTCGCCGACGGCGACACCGTGGTGCTGGACCTGTCCGATACCGAGACCGCCCGCGTGGCCGTCGCGGCAGGGGCGGTGACGGCGTGACCGCGCAACTGACCACTCCCGTGAACGTGGAGGCTCTGTACACGGACCCGGCCTACGAGCCCACACTCGAGGAGTGGAACTGGCTCGTGCACGCCGCGGGTGCGGCCTACAAGTCCGAACTGTCCGCGCGGACCGTGTTCGAGTCGGAACTGTTCGGCATGAACACCTACATCCTGATGTCGATGATGGAGGACTACCTCAGGGTGCCGGAGCGCATCCGTACCATCCGGCAGCACGCCACCCCCACCGAACTGGTGCGCAAGGCTCTGCCCATCGGCAACAAGCGCAGCTTCATCAACCTCGCGGCCACCCCGCTGCACTACCTCACCGGTCGCGAACTGTTCGTCGACCTCAAAGAGAACACGCTGTCGGACGGTCTGGAGGATCAGCTCGAGGTGCTCCGCTTCTGGCGTGAGGCGACCATCGCCATGCGCACCGACAACGTCCTGTTCAACATGGACGCGGAGCCCGAGAACAGTTCCCATGTCATCGACGACGACGTGCTGGCGCAGATCCGGTCCCACCTCGTCCCCGCCGACGACGAGGTGAAGGCGGGGATTCGCAAGTTCGGTGCGCGGCTGACCGCGTACGCGTTCCTGGAGAACTGCGACGCGCGAACCGCGGTGTGCGACACCGGACCCTATCAGCTCGAGGACGGCACGTTCCTCGCGCTGCGCGAGACCTGCACGGACGGCGACGGAGACTTCCCCTGGGTCGACGGCATCCGGGAAACGCTGCCCTACCATCATTTCGTCATCGCCTACCGGCTGCCCGCCACGGTGAAGATGGACAACAACGTCTGGGGCACTGCCTGGTTCACACCCAGCGACTACCAGGCCGACATCATCGAAACCCGGGTGTTCTGCACCGACGACGGCACCCTCCGCCCGCTCGGTGCTGACGAGGTCGAGGAGGCCACCAAGGCGATCCGCAAGGCACACCGAGCGCTGTACCAGCGGTTGGCCGAAACCGATGCCGAGGAACGCAACCTGTACGCCACCGAGATGTACGCGTGGAAGCTCAAGGCGTGGGCACGACTCGCCGGCTGCTACGACGAGATCGATTGGTCCATAACGCCGCGGATCGCCGAATCCTTCCAGAAGTTCAGCGATCCCGACCTCGCGCTGCAGTTGATCGGCGGCGTCTTCGTTCCGCAGGACCGCGACGGTTGCTTCCGTCCACTGGGAGGTTAGGCCATGTCGATTCTCGGGAAGGGAGATCCGTCGTACGCCTTTGCGCCGGTGACCGGAACAGTGCGCCATTTCCGGTCACCGGACGACGTGATCGCCTCGCTCGACAGCGACCTCGAGTCCACGATCGCGCTCGTCGCGTCGGGCGGCACGACATTCCTGTCACCGATCCTGGGCCGGCTCGGGGGAATCGTCTGTCTGGATGGGACACTCCGCTCACACCTGGCGATCGTCTCACGAGAGTTCGAGGTCCCGTGTCTGGTCGGTACCGAACTGTCCGAGGACATCCCCGACGGCACCGAAGTCACGCTTCGTATCGACGAGCAGACGGGAGTCGTTGCTTCCCCGGATCCTGACACCGCATCGGACCCGTCCGCGGATGTGAGCGCCGCATGGTGGGACTACATCCGGCGCGTGGGAGACGAGATCGCCGTCAAGGACTTCACGGTCGACGTCTCGGGTGCTGCGCTCGAGGCACTCCTCTCCGAGGAACTCACCGACGACCGCCTCGACGACCTCGTCCAGCACATGGGCCGGGCCATGAAACCCGAATTGACGCGCCGGTCCGGGTTCACGTCCGAACTGTTTCCGATGCTGCCCTACATGACGCTGTCGGTCATCGAGGATTTCCACAGCTACGTGGATCGGATACGTGTGATCGACGCGGCTGTGCCGGCGGAAGAGCTGGGTCGCCGGTTGCGTGAGGGGCCGAACAAGGTCAGCCCGCTGTGGATCTGGATGATCGGCTACCACTTCCTCTGCGGTCGAGAGTGCCTGATCCAGATGGGCGCCATCGAGCCCGGTGACCACCGGGAGGATATCCGCACCGTCGTGGACTTCTGGCGCCGGCTCACCCTGGCACATCGTGGTGACGGCACACTCGACTACAAGGACGCCGGATTCACCAACCGGTACCTGCCGACGGCCGTCGTCGACGAGCTGGTCGGCGCGGCAACGGTGTTGGATGCGGCCACCGCGAAGAGCCTCAAGCGGCTGAACGCCACGGTGTCGGGATACTCGTTCCTGTATTTCTGTGATTCACGGGTCGGCATCTGCGACTCCGGTCCGTATCCGCGGCCGACGGGAAACCGGCAGACGATCGTGCGGGACTATCTCTCCCTCGGCCCCAGTGCATGGGCGTATCCGTGGGCGGACGATCTGGACCCGCCCTACACCGGATTGACGATGGTCCTGACGTTCGACCGCGCGAAGTTCACCGAGTTCGAAATCAACGACTGGGGAACCACGTTCACCGAACCGGATCAACTTCTCGCCGTCGTCGACGAAGCTGCCGTGTACGGGTATCGCGCCGACGGCACCCGTGAGCTGATCGCGCCGGAAGACTGGCCGAATGTTGCGGCGGATCTCAGCCGATGCCACATGGGCCTGTATCAGAAATTCGCCACCATGGACCGGAGCGGCCGAATCATGGCCGCCACCACCATGTACACCTCGGGGCTTCGCCCCTTTGCCGCCGAGGCCGGGGTGACGGATCAGGTCGACTGGGCGATGTCGCCGAAGACGCTTGCGCTCTACCCTGATCCGTTCGACGACGACGACCGGGCCGCGGCCGTATTCGGAGGTGCCCTGGTGGCACACGACATGCCCGGATCCTTCTCACCCATTCGCTGAACCATTCGAGAGGAGGCGCTCCCATGCGCCAATCGATGCAGAAACTCATTCACGCCGACGAGCTGTTGTGTCATCAGACGCCGGAAACCTTCGCGACCATCAGCCATGCCGACACGTCGTGGACGGAGAAGCTGTGGTCTTCGCTCTTCGCTCGTGACGGGTCCATCCAGGTCGACATCGGTCTCGGGAAATACCACAACCGGAACGTGATGGACATGTTCGCCGGCGTCTCGCGGGGGAAGGAGCAGCTGACGGTTCGAGCCAGCAGGCAGCTCGATCTCGACGGCGAGCGGATCGGTGTGGGGCCCTTGGACTACGAGGTCATCGAGCCGCTCCGTCAGGTGCGCTGGGTCCTGCAGGAGAACGACGTGGTCCCACTGCGATTCGACCTCACCGTCACCGGAGTGCTGCCGCCGTTTCTGGAGCAGAAGGATGCCCAGCGTGAGCCGCAGGGCTTCCGGGTGCAGTCCGATCTGCTCCGGTACCACCAGGCGTCGACGGTCAGCGGTGAGATCTGGCTCGACGGCGAGCGTATCGAGGTGCGCGACGAGGAGTGGTTCGGCTTCCGCGACCACTCCTGGGGAGTGCGGATGGACGTCGGTGAGCCCGCACCGGATGTCTTCAAACCTCAGCGGCTCGACGGCGACTTCATTCTCACCTGGAGTCCGATGTGGATGCAGCGTCCCGACGGGTCCAGCTACGAGATCCACCACTACCTGCAATGGGTCGACGGTGCGGTGACCTACTTCTCGGGCTTCGAGAATCTCCCCGACGGAACCCAGCGCCCGCTGCAAGGATTGAGAGACGACCTCAAGTACGACCCCGACAACAGGCGACTCCTCGGTGGGACGCTGACCTTCGATGCGGGGTGGGGCGAGACGCGCACCCTCGAGATCGAACCGGTCAGTGACACCGGGTTCCACCTCGGCACGGGACTGTACTTCGGGTTCAAGGGCCAGCGGCACGGGCAATGGCAGGGACCCGAACACCTCGACGGTGAACGGTACGCGGATGTCTCCGATTCCGATACCGCACGCGAGGTACACCAGTTGCGGGACTGCGTGATCCGCTGCCGCGAAGGCGACGCCGTCGGGTACGGCATCTTCGAATCGATGGTGATCGGTGAGCATCCCCGCTACGGGCTGACGAAGGAGACGTCCTTCCTCTGACCGGAGCGTGACGGGGCCGCGGACTAATTGTC
>NZ_JBHUSF010000157.1:0-19737 GCF_042673295.1 Rhodococcus sp. NPDC057014 | reverse complement strand
CGATACGCCGCTGCCGCAGTGATTGCGGCAGCGGCGTTGTGTCACCTCTATCGGGGGTCAGTACGGCAGCGAGGAGCAGCTGGGGTGATCGACGATGGCCTGGCCCTCGCACATAGCGCCCTGTGCGTCGTCGTCGAAACGGTCCCGCCGATCGCGGTCGCGGTTGTCACGGTCGGACTGCGAGGTGACGGCGACGTCACCGCCCGTCGAGGCGGGCATGGCGTGCGCGATTCCGGCCGCGCCGGTGACGGAGAATGCGACTGCGGCGAACATCAGGCCGGCGCGAATGGCGGTGTGGCGAAACATGCGGAGTCCTTGCTGGTGTGGGGGCGAGTGTTCCTTGGCCACACCAACACTGCCCCCGGAAGGACCCGGTCGACAGCCACCCAAGGGTGCGCATTACCCACCCCCTGTGCGGAAGCGCATCTGCCGGTCGACGTCAGCGCATGACGAACGGGTTGCCGGACGGGGCACCGGTGTCGATCCAGACGAGCACCGCGCGGGCACCGTTCTGCCGCACGCGCCGCGGTGTCGTCTAAAGCGACTGTAAGGAAAGGTGCTCATCCCTTCCCTCGCGCTGTGGTGGCGGCCACATTGGTTCCAGTGGCTACGCACGATCACAGCAGTCGAGGAAGGAACATCATGCGACACACGACTTCGAACCCAGCGTCGTCGACCGGCGAGAGGCGGGTTGTTGCGAACGTGGTTCGCGGCTGCATCGGGAACCTCGTGGAGTGGTACGACTGGTTCGTCTATGCAGCGTTCAGTGTGTTCTTCGCGGCATCGTTCTTCCCGAAGAGCAGCACGACCGCCCAGCTGCTCTCCACGGCACTGGTTTTCGCCGTCGGATTCCTCATGCGCCCGATCGGTGGCTACATCCTGGGCCGGTACGCGGACCGCTACGGGCGCAAGAACGCGCTGACGTTGTCGGTGCTCATGATGGCTGCAGGATCGCTGATCATCGCTGCGACACCGAGTTTCGAGGCGATCGGGATGCTCGCCCCGGCGCTGCTGGTGATGGCGCGACTGATCCAGGGCTTGTCCGTGGGAGGCGAATTCGCTTCCAGCGCCACGTATCTGTCCGAGGTCGCGACGCCCGGCCGGCGCGGCTTCTACTCGAGCTTCCAGTATGTGTCGATCATCCTCGGTCAGCTCGCTGCGCTCGGCGTCCAGATCATCCTGCTGCAGATCCTCACCCTCGACCAGATGCAGGCGTGGGGCTGGCGTATTCCGTTCGTGATCGGCGCCATCGCCGCCGTGACCGTGATGCTCTTCCGCCGCGGAATGGACGAGTCGGACCAGTACAAGGAGGAGGCGGCCCAGATCGCCGCCGAGAAGGCATCCGGCACCACGCCGGCGGCGAAGCGTGGCACCCTCCGCCTGCTGCTGCAGTACCCGAAGCAACTCGCGATGGTCTTCGGTCTCGCGATCGGCGGCACCGTGGCGTTCTACACGTACACCACGTACCTGCAGAAGTACATGATCAACACCTCGGGCATCGCCCCGGAAACGGTGGCGTGGATCAACTTCGCCGCACTGTTCATCTACATGCTGATGCAGCCCGTGGCCGGCCTCATCTCCGACCGCATCGGCCGACGCAAGGTCATGCTGTTCTTCGGTATCGGCTCGACCGTGCTGACAGTCCCGATCCTCACCGTCCTCGGCAACACCACCAACGCGTTCGTCGCCTTCGGCCTGATGATGACCGGACTGGTCATCGTCACCGCCTACAGCGCCCTGAGCGCGATCGTCAAGGCGGAACTGTTCCCGACGAAGGTGCGCGCACTCGGTGTCGGCCTGCCGCACGCGATCACCGCAGCCCTGTTCAGCGGTACCGCCGAGCCGCTCGCGCTCGCTCTCAAGCAGGCCGGACACGAGTCGGCGTTCTTCTACTACGTCGTCGGCTGCTCCGCGCTGACCCTCGTCGCGGCACTGTTCATGCCCAAGGGCAAGGGCGGCACCACGCTCGATCCCGCGACGGACAGCCCCGCCCGCGACGGGCGCGAAGACGACCACCGTGACGGCCGCGAACTCGAGCGTGTCTGATCCCGCCGCCTCCGGCATTGTTCCCCCGGCCCACCGTGGCCGGGGGACAATGCCGGTTATGCGCATCGCGGTGGTCGAGGACGACGACGGCGTCGGCAACGCACTCGTCGCGGGGCTGACCCGGCAGGCGCACCAGCCTGTGCGGATGAAGTTCGGGTCGGAGCTGCTGCTGCACCACGGCGAGGTGGACTTCGTCCTGCTCGATCTCGGGTTACCGGACCGCGACGGACTCGAGGTGTTGCGCCAGCTCCGTCAGGTCAGCGCTGTCCCCGTCATCATCCTCACCGCCCGCGACGACGAACGGTCGGTGGTGCGCGGGCTGCGCGGCGGCGCCGACGACTACCTGGTCAAGCCGGCACGGATGTCGGAGCTCTTCGCGCGCATCGAGGTGGTGCGCCGGCGGAGCCTGGCCGTCGAAGGCGGCGTGCCGCGGGAAGTGGTCACCGGGGATGTGCGCGTCGACCTCGATTCCCGCACCGTCACCGTGGCGGGCACCGACGTGGACCTGACGTCGAAGGAGTTCTCCCTGCTGGAGATTCTGCTCGAGAACCCGGGTGCCGCGGTCAGCCGTCAGCAATTGATGGATCGGGTCTGGGGTGACGCGTTCGTCGCGGTCTCACGCTCGCTCGACGTCCACATCGGCACGCTGCGGGCCAAGCTGGACCGGCCCGGGTTGATCAGCACCATCCGTGGTTTCGGCTACCGCTGGGTGTGCTGACCGGAGGTCGAAACGATATGCGCCGACGGCTACTGCTCATCCTCGCGATCCTCGGATCCTGCGCGGTCGCGAGTTTCGCGATCCCCCTCGCGATCGCGACCGCCGACTCACGGACACAGGAGTTCACCCTCGGCCGCGAGGGCGACATCCAACGGTTCGCTGTCCTCGCCGAGGAATACGTCCGGACCGGCGACCCCGCCAGAATCGAAGGCGAGGTGGACGCGTACGACGACGTGTACGGCGAAGGCGTTCTCGTGGTCTCCACTCGCGGTGTGCCCACCCTCGGTGTGGGCCTCGGCGGCAACGAACCCGGCATCGAGGCCGCGATTCGCAGCGGACTGCGCAACGAGCGGGTCTCCACCGTCGACCGGCTGTTCCCGTGGAGCGACGACGAGGCCCTGTTCGTCAAACCGGTGGGGTCGGGCGCTCAGGTGAACGGCACCATCGTGCTGCGCGCCTCGACGGCCGAGGCGCGCTCCGACATCCTCCGGCAGTGGGCCGTGATCGCGGCAGGCGCGGTGCTGGCATTGGTCGCGTTCGGTGTGCTCGCGATCGCCTTGAGCCGGTGGGTGCTCGGACCGCTCGCGAACCTGTCCACCGGAATCGTGCAACTCATCCGCCGCATGCCCGATTCGAGGACGTCGTCGGCGTCCGAGCCTCCGCCGTCCGTCTTGCCCGTCACGGCCGCGGGCGGACCTCCCGAGGTGCGCCGGCTTGCGCATTCGTTCGACGTGATGTCCTCGGCGGTGTTGCGGGCCGCGGACGCGCAGCAGCGTCTGATCGCCGACACCGCGCACCAGCTGCGGAATCCGCTCGCGGCGTTGCAGTTTCGTCTCGACCTCCTGGACGACGGGATACCGGACGACGCGCGCGAGGACTATCACCTCGTCACCGAGGAGGCCAAACGTCTGCAGACGATTCTCGACAGCCTGCTCTCGCTCGCCTCCGCCGAAACGCCGCGGTTCGGAGGCGAGGCGGCCTGCGACGCCCTGTCGGTGGTCGCCGACCGGGTCGACTTCTGGTCGGTGACGGCCCGGGAACGCGGTGCGCGCCTGACCACCGTCGCGGCGCCCAAAGTCGACCGCGTTCCGGTCGCGATCGCCGAGAACGATCTGTCCCAGGTGCTCGACGTGCTGATCGACAACGCCTCCCGGCACGCGGGCCCCCACCCCACCGTCGAGATCGGCGTCGGCGTGGAGCGCTCAGAGGACCACACGCAGGTGTGCGTGTGGGTGGCCGACGACGGCCCGGGCGTCCCGGCGGAACTGCGCGGCAAGCTCACCGACCGCTTCTTCCGGGCCAGCGATCAGGCCGGGACGGGACTCGGCCTGTCCATCGTCGAGGTGGTCGCCGCCGCGTACGGTGGCCGACTGGCCATCGACGAGGCCCCGGCCGGTGGTCTGCGCGTACGCTTGTGGCTCGAACCGCACGTGGAGACGCCCGACGATGATTAACCGGCGACAGTTCCTCGGCGGTGTGGCCGCGGCGGTCGCACTGTCCGGGTGTGCCCGGACCCCGCCGTCGGGGACGTACGAAATCGCGTCCGGTGAGCGCGACGGTTTCCAATCCGAATTCGCGGAGTTGCTCGCGGACACCGCGGCCACCGAGAGTGGGGATCTGCGCTTGTCGGTGCGGTACACCACCGGTTCGCTGGAGAATCTGTCGCTGCTGGCGTCGGGGGAGGTCCTGATCGGGCTCACGCTGGCCGATTCGGCCGTGCTGTCGGACACCCCGATGCTGGCCATCGGCCGGGTGTACGAGAACTATCTCCAGTGCGCGGTGCCCGCGCGCTCACCGATCCGATCGATGAAAGATCTTCGCGGGCAGACGATCAGCCTCGGATCCCCGGGTTCGGGGACCGCGCAGACCGGGCGGCGGGTGCTCGAGGCGAGCGGGCTGACCGTCGACGACGTGACGGTGCGCCCGGTCTCGCTCACCACCGTCCTCGACTCCCTCGCCGACGGCACCGTCGCGGCCGCGCTGTGGGCCGGGGGCGTGCCGACACCGGCGGCGGTGCCGCGGCCCGGGCACGGTCCGGACGGGGGGATCCGGCTACTCGACCTGTCCGCCGAGTACGTGGAGATGCGCAGTGTCTACGGACCGATGTACGAACCGGTTTCGGTGCCGGCGCGGACGTACGGTGACACGGCCGAGACCGCGACCGTGGGCGTCCCCAGCCTGCTCGTCGCCTCTCCCCAACTGCCGGACGCCGTGGCCGGTGCGCTGGTCGATCTTCTCGTCGACCGGGCGCAGGACCTCATTCCTCCCGACACCGTCGGTGCCCAATTCCTCGACGTCCGGTCGCTGATCCAGACGGCGGGGGTCTCGCGTCACCCGGGAGCGGTCGCGGCATACCGGCGCCACCACGGCTGACGGCCGTCATGTACGGCCATAACGTCCGGCGGTCGCGGATCGGCTCCGCCACCAACCTCAACTGCATGTAAAACTCGGGTCCACCCGGTTGACTACTGCCCGCATCTGCTTGCAAAATGGCCGTACATTTCGAGGAAGGCTGGCTTCATGGCATCGCAGACCGCCCTACCGCTCGCAGGGATCACCGTCGTGAGCATCGAACAAGCCGTCGCCGCGCCCTTCGCGACCCGGCAACTGGCCGACCTCGGTGCCCGGGTGATCAAAGTGGAACGTCCCGATGCCGGCGACTTCGCACGACGGTACGACGAGACCGTGCACGGCGAATCGAGCTATTTCGTCTGGCTCAACCGCTCCAAGGAGTCCCTCACCCTGGACCTGAAATCCGGCGAGGGCCGCGACATCCTCGAAAAGCTGTTGTCCACAGCGGACGTCTTCGTGCAGAATCTGGCCCCCGGCGCCGCGGCCCGGATGAACCTCGACGCGCAGTCGCTCCAGCAGCGGTACCCCACGCTGATTCCGTGCGACGTGTCCGGCTACGGCAACACCGGCCCCTGGTCCGATCGCAAGGCCTACGACATGCTCGTCCAGGGCGAATCCGGCCTGATGTCGCTGACGGGCACCGACGAGTGCCCGTCCAAGGTCGGTGTGTCGATCGCCGACATCGCGGCCGGCATGTACGCGTACAGCGGGATCCTGTCCGCGCTGTACACGCGCGCCACCACCGGGACGGCCCGCGCCGTCGAGGTCGCCTTGTTCGAGGCGCTCGGCGAATGGATGGGCTCGCCCGCCTACTACACCGAATACGGGGGCCGGCAGCCGAGCCGCGTCGGAGCGGAACACGCGACGATCGCCCCGTACGGTCCGTTTCCCACCGCCGACGGCACGGTCCTGCTGTCGATCCAGAACGACCGCGAATGGTCCGCGTTCTGCGCGGACGTGCTCGGCGACGCGTCGATCGCCACCGACCCACGCTTCTGCCGCAACTCCGCGCGCGTCGCGCACCGCGAGGAGTGCAACGCGATGATTTCCGAGCGGACTCGTCTGCTCGGCACCGACGACGCCCTCGCGCTCCTCGACAAGGTGTCGATCGCCAACGGGCGGCTGGGCACCGTGTCGGACTTCCTGTCCCACCCGTCCCTGGCCGGCAGGGATCGTTGGCGGGAGGTGCAGACCCCAGGCGGCCCGGCGCGGGCGCTGCTCCCGCCTGCGAACCTCAGCGGTGTGGAACCGCGATTCGATCCGGTCCCGGCCCTGGGCGCGCACACCGATGCCATTTTGGGAGAGCTCGGCTACACCGATGCCGCGATCTCCGACCTGCGCACGGCTGACACGGTCTGAGGTTCTGCAGTGCCCCATGCCGTGGCGTCCGACGGAACGCCGATCGCATACCAGGAGTCCGGCACCGGACCGTCGCTGCTGCTACTCGCCGGTCAGGCCAACAACCATCACTGGTGGGATCGCGTTCGCACGGACTTCGACAGGAAATTCCACACCGTCACGATCGACTACCGCGGAACCGGATCCAGCGGAAAACCCGAGACCGACTACAGCACAGAACTGTTCGCCGAGGATGCGATGCGCGTGCTGGACGCGCTCGGCATCGAGACGGCGCACGTCTACGGCACCTCGATGGGAGGCCGGGTGGCGCAGTGGGTCGCGGCGCGTCATCCCCGGCGTGTCCGCGCCTTGATCCTCGGCTGCACCTCACCGGGCGGAACTCATGCGGTGGAGCGAAGCCGCGAAGTGCGCGCGAACCTGGCACACCCCGATCCCGAACGGTCGCGTAGCGCCCTGCTGGAGTTGATGTACACCCGGGAATGGCTCGGTCGAAATCCCGCCCCCTATAACACCCTCGGAGATGCCGACATGCCCGCGTACGCCCGGCTCGCACACCTGCGGGCAAGCAACGGGCACGACGCGTGGGACGTGCTGCCGTCGATCAGCGCGCCGACCCTCGTCCTGCACGGGACCGACGATCTGCTCTCCCCGGTCGACAACGCGCCACTACTCGCCGAACGGATTTCGAACGCGCGCATGCACTTGCTCCCCGGCGCACGGCACGCCTACTTCGAGGAAGAACGCGAAGTCGCGAGCACCGCGGCGATCAGCTTCCTCGCCGAGCATTGACATTCTTCCTCGTGATCGATCTCGCCGTCCCATGTCAGTGCTGATGGTGCGGGACGGCGAGCGGCCCGGGAATGTGAGTAGGGTGCGCAGCGGGCACGGGACGAGCGGTCGTTGTGGCGGCGCGTCGGACGGTCGATTGCGGAGGGGTTCGCGGAGCGCGACAGCGAATCCTGCGGTCCTGCCGCCGAGTGTCGGTGCCGCGGGCTAGCGTCGAGGGGGTATCCCGGCAGTGGAGGAGCAGCGATGAGTGCGGTCACGACGAATCAACCACTCGGTACCCCGACGTGGATCGACCTGGGCATCCCGGATCTCGACCGGGCGATGGCCTTCTACGGGTCGGTCTTCGGGTGGGAGTTCGACGTGGGTCCCGAGGAGTACGGCAGGTACACGATGTGTTTGCTCGGCGGCAAGAGGGTCGCCGCGCTGATGCCGAATCCCGACGAGAACGCCACCGCGTTCTGGTGGAACGTCTACCTGGCGACGGATGATCTCGCTGCGACGGTCGCTCGGTCCGCGGATGCGGGCGGCACGCTGCTGATCGAGCCGATGGACATCGCCGACCAGGGGCGGATGGCGATGGTGCGCGATCCGGCCGGTGCGCAGTTCGGGCTGTGGCAGGGGCGGGCGCATGTCGGCTGCGAGCTCGTGAACGAGCCGAACACGTTGTTGCGCAATGACTTGGTGACGCCGAATCCGGGCCCGGCGCGGGAATTCTACGCGTCAGTGTTCGACTTCACGCTGGACGGGAACGACGACCTGCCCGGCGTGGACTTCACTTTTCTGCGCAGGCCGGACGGGCACGAGATCGGTGGCATCGTGGGCGATCCGTCCGCCTCGGAGTCCTCCTGGGGGACGCTGTTCCAGGTTGCCGACACCGACGCGGCCGTCGCCGCGGCCCGGGCCGGCGGTGGTACCGCGGACGATCCGACGGACATGGTGTACGGACGGACCGCGGAGGTCACGGATCCGTTCGGTGCCACGTTCACGGTGGGTTCCCCGCTGCCGGGTGCACAGGGGTAAGTCCTGTCGTCTCCCTTGTGGGGGCCGAGCGCTCGTGCCGTGGTGACGACTCCCATGACTTGTGAGATAAGCGGCGTTGGCGCGCATCGTGTCAATGAGTGTGCCTCACAGTAATCGGACAATCCGCCACTTCTGGGGCGGCGGGCGGCCTAGGGTCGACAGAACCGGACATCCTCTGTTTCGTGTGAACGGAGTCGAGCAATGGACGCCACCACGCTCCTGTGCTTGCCCTATGCGGGTTCGGGGGCGTCGTTCTTTCGCGGCTGGCGCGGGTTGGCCCCGCCAGGCTTGGTCGTCGTGCCCCTGCAGCTGCCGGGCCGGGAGGAGCGGTTCGTCGAACCGCTGTTGACCGATGTCGCAGCGGCTGTCGAAGATCTGTTGGCCCGAGCGCTGTACGAGGGCCAGGACGCCGAGAGGGTCGCGGTGTTCGGGCACAGCCTGGGTGCCGTTCTCGCCTACGAGCTCACGCATCGGCTGGTTGCGGACGGCTCGGTGCCGGTGACGCGGCTGTTCGTCAGCGGGGCACCGGGACCGCGCCATGTTCGCGACATTCGCGCTGCACTGCTCGATGACGCCGAGTTCCTGGCCAGGGTTCACGAACTGGCCGGGTACTCGCACCCGGCTCTGGAGAACGCGGAACTACGTGAGCTGTTGCTGCCGGTGCTGCGCGCCGACGTCGACATGCACGAGAGTTATCGGCCCCCGCCGCACCCACGTCTGGACGTTCCCATCACAGCCCTGCGTGGTCGTGACGATCACTTGGTCAGCTCGGTGCAGGCCGCCGAGTGGCAGGCGGCCACCACGGCCGACATCTCGGTGCGGGAACTCGACGGCGGCCACATGTACCTCACCGATCATCCGCACGCTCTGCTGCGTGTCGTTGCTGCCCAGCTCGCGGAATCGGGTTCCCGATGAGTCCGGGCCTGGACGGCAAGGCGGCGGTCGTGACCGGCGCGGCCAGGGGCATCGGCCGGGCGTGCGCGGTGGCGTTGGCCGCCGGCGGTGCGGACCTGATGCTCGTGGACGTCGCGCGGAATCTGCCGGGTGTTCCGTATCCACTCGGTACGCCGAGCCAGCTCGAGTACACCGCCGAGCTGTGTCGCGCCCACGGGGTCTCGGTGCTGACGGGTGCGGTCGACGTGCGCGTGTTGAGTGAGGTCAGGGACGCGGTCGACGCTGCACACGAACGGTTCGGCCACATCGACATCCTCGTCAACAACGCCGGAATCGCGGCGCCCTCGGGGGCATTGGCTCATGAGATCGACGAGCGCGAGTGGCAATTGATGCTCGATGTCGATCTCTCCGGTGCCTGGCGCACGATCGCCGTCGCCGGAAAGATCATGGTCGGGCAGCGCAGCGGCAGCATCATCAATATCTCGTCGACAGCGGGCATTGTCGGTTACCGCCGTTTCGCGGGTTATGTCGCCGCCAAACACGGATTGATCGGACTGACAAAGGCCGTCGCGCTCGACTATGCCCCGAGCGGGGTCCGGGTGAACGCCCTGTGTCCCGGTTCGGTGCGCGACAGTCCCGCGTTCGAGGGCAGGATGCTGGCCGAGATCGCGCGCTCCCTCGGTCTGGAGGTGGATGAACACGAATCCGTGTTCGTGCAGTCGCAGCCGATCAACGCGCTCATCGAACCCGAGGACGTCGCATCCGCCGCGCTCTGGCTTGCCTCCGACGACTCGCGGCGCGTCACCGGAACCGTCGTGACGGTGGACGGCGGGTTCACGGCGCGGTGACGGCGGGCGGAGGTGGTGTCCCGCCGCTTATGATGTGGAACGTTTTTCGGTAGAGTCACCCTATGCACCAATCCCATTGGGGTCGGGCTGGGCTGGCGCGCGCGGCGTACGGCCATGCGCAGTCGGTGCGAATAACCAGGGGTGTCGATCCTGAGGCGACAGCAGCGGTGCTGGAGTCCGTGAGGGTCCGATGGTGGGGGGATGAGGTTGCGGCCCCGCGCTTGTGGATCGAACGGGTGAACGGATCTGCCGCGGATGCCACCGCACGGTGTCGCCGAGACCGCGAGTTGCGGCGGCCGGTCGGCACGAACGGGTGCAGGGTTCGGGCGGTCCTGCTGCTCTACTCGGACGGGGTGGCCGACCTGGTGCTCGCAGCGGACCGCCGGGATCTGGATTCGACGGCGCTCGCCACGATGAGTGAGGTCCTGACCGGTGGCCTGGGCGTGGACGCCGTGTTCGCGGGGCCGCCCGGTGAGCACCATGACGGCGAAGCGCTCGATCCGTTGCCGTCGGCGAGTGCGGGACGCCACGGATTCCTCTGGGCGGCAGCCGAACAGCGTTCCGGACCGGTGTCCTACGAGTTTGCGCTGGGGCGGATCGGTGGGGACGTCACTGCCACCGTCGCCGTCGCGGCCGCACTGGTCCTGGGCCGGTACGAGCACGGTGACACCGTGCGAGTGGCAGCCTGGTGCGAGGATCGAGATCGCCCGCCGTACGTCCTCGGCGGCTTCTACCACTGCACGGTGGCGACGGTCGACTGCTCCGACAACGCTGTGCTGCACAGGGTCGTCCGCAGCACGATCGATTCGCTCGGGTGCGACGCCCGTACCCCGCTGGACACGGATGCTGCCTACGGTCCGCGCGGCATTCGTGACGTCGGCGTCGGTGTGCTGGGTGTGACGACGACGTTCCCCCGGTCCGCGCGGGACTGGCTGGCCTGCCAGTCCGCACCCTTTCCGCTGACCCTCGCTCCCATCGTCGACGCCGGCGGCGACGTCCGGCTCCAACTACATCGTCAGCAGAATGTGGTGGACGACGAGGCTGCACGGCAGTTCGGGCGGCACGTCGTGCACATGTGCCGTCAGCTGCGCGGCGTGGGGGCGGACGTGCGCGTCGGCGACCTTCCCGTGGGTGACGAGCAGATGGTTTCCGGGGCGGGCCTCGAGGTGGTCGCGCCGCCCGTGCCCGGTGCCGGACGGATCGAGGCGTTGTTCCGGACCCGCGCGAAGGAGCAGCCCGACGCGATTGCAGTGGTACACGGTCGTCGTCAGCTCACGTACGCCGAACTGGACAGCCAATCACGTTGGGCGGCATCCGGTCTCCGGAGACTCGGTATCCGCCCGGGTGACCGGGTCGGTCTCTGCCTGGATCGGTCCGTGGAGTTGATCGTCGCCATGCTGGCGGTGCTCGACGTGGGTGCGACGTACGTCCCGATGGATGTGCGGCATCCCGCGGACCGGCTCGCGTACACCGCCGACGATGCCGACGTGCACCTGGTCGTCACAGAGGTCGAGGACCCAGTGTGGGGCAGCGAGATTCGGGTGGTCTCACCGAGGGGGCTGGTGTCTGCCCGAGACGACACCCCGGATACGGACAGGGACGGGCTCGATCCGGACGCGGCGGCCTACGTGATCTACACGTCCGGTTCCACCGGTCGACCGAAGGGGGTGATGATTCCGCACCGCGCGGTGTTGGCGCTTCTCGCGGCCACTACCGCGGAGTTCCGCCTCCGCCCCGAGGACACCTGGTCGATGTTTCATTCCTCCGCTTTCGACTTCTCGGTCTGGGAGATCTGGGGTGCGCTGCTCACGGGAGCGCGGCTGGTCATCGTCCCCTTCTGGATTTCTCGGTCACCGGTCGAATTCCATGCACTGCTCGCCGACGAGCGGGTGAGTGTTCTGAGTCAAACCCCGTCGGCCTTCGCGCAACTCGCCGAGGCGGACCGGGAGCTCGACCGGCTGGATGCGCTGCGCCTGGTCGTCTTCGGTGGCGAGTCGCTCGATGCGCGGGCGCTTCTGCCCTGGATGGACCGGTATCCGGAGTCGGAATGCCGATTGGTCGACATGTACGGGACAACGGAGACGACCGTACACGTCACGGCGCACACCGTGACTCGCGGCGACGCGGTGGCCGGCACCCGGGTGGTGGGACGGCCGCTGCCCGGCTGGTACGTGTTCGTGCTCGACGAACGAGGACGGCCGGTTCCGGGGGGTGTGGACGGGGAAGTGTATGTCGGCGGTGCGGGAGTGGCGCTCGGATATCTGCGTAGGCCCGAGCTCACCGCGGAGCGTTTCCTCCGTGTCCCGGCGTGCGGGAACCGAAGGTTGTACCGAACCGGAGACCGGGGTCGACTGCGTCGCGACGGCACGCTCGAACACCTCGGCCGGCTGGACACTCAGGTTCAGATCCGCGGCTTCCGGGTCGAACTCGGTGAGGTGCGCGGTGTGCTGCTCGACGATCCCGCCGTCGTCGATGCGGCGGTGGTGACCAGCGGAAGTGAGGACGCGGCAGGCGGCCCCGGTCTCGATGCGTTTGTGGTTTCCCCGGGCGGGAACGGAACAGCGATTCGGCAGCGGGCGGCGAAATTCCTTCCGGAGTACATGCTGCCGCGCACCATCACCGTGGTCGCCGCTCTTCCCCTCACGATCAACGGCAAGCTCGACGTGGCCCGCCTTCCCGAACCCGATCGGACCCCGCCGCGCTCCCGGGTACCGCACACATCCGTTGCGGGTGGACTGGCGGGAACGCTCACCGACATCTGGGAGGCGGTCCTGGGGATGACGATCGCCCCCGACGACAACCTCTTCGAGCTCGGCGGCAACTCGTTGTGCGCCATCAAGGCCGACAGCATGATGCGCCGTCAGGGGTTGCCGGTGCTTCCGATGAGGGAACTGTATCTGCATCCGAGTATCAACGGCATCTGTGCCACCTTGGACAGGCTCTACGCGTCGCCGGACAGATAGGCGTCGACGATCGGGCCGATCTGCCGAGCGGTTTCGGGTTGCATCACGTCGTTGTGGGCGCACGGCACCCGATGTTCACGGATGTTCCCGGTGATCGACGGTCGCCAGGCATCAAGGGCCGTACCCGTTTCCGGCGTCGTCGTCGCGGCGGTGAAGAAGAGCACGTCCCCGTCGAAAACCTCGGGGGTGAAGTGGGTCAGCATCCGAGACGAGCGTTCGTATCCCTCGTTGATTCGGCGCAGGTGCTCGGGTGTCAGTGCGGCCGCGGGCCCGTACGCTGCTTCGAGGGCTTCTGCTGCTCGCGCGTAGGTCAGCTCGCCGTCACCGTTCGTCGCGGCCTCGACGCCGAGACCTGCGAGTAGCTGATCGACACCCAGCTGCGCTGGTGGGGTGTCGTCCGCGTTCCCGGGATAGCTGTCGAGGAGGACGAGGGAGGCAACATCGTCGCGGTCGCGGCGCAGCTCCGTCGCCATCGCGTAGGCGATGGTCCCGCCCAGAGACCAGCCGAGGAGATGGTAAGGACCCGCCGATTGGACCGTTCTGATTTCCTCGACGTATCGGTGGGCCAGCTCTTCGATCGAATCGAGCTCCGGTCCACCACTGATCGACGGCAATTGCAGACCGTAGACGGGCCGACTCGGTGCGAGGTGCCGCACCAGCGCCGTGTATGCCCATGCCAGACCGATTCCGGCGTGCACACAGAACAGTGGTGGTCCGGTGCCGGCAGGGCGGAGCGGCACCAGTACGCGCAGTGCCTCGTCCACCGTGTCCGGTGCGGATCGTGGGTCGATCCGCGCGGCCAGCCCGGCCGGGGTGGGATCGAGGAACAGCGCCTGCAATGGGACGGTGCGACCGAGACTTTCCTGCAGGGTGGTGAGCGCCCGGATCGCCGTCAAGGAGGTACCGCCGAGAGCGAAGAAGTCGTCGTCGACGCCTATCCTTCCGGACCGTCCCGGCTCGGTGCCGAGGATCTCCGCGAAAGCATCGGCCACCTCCCGCTCCAGTGGTGTCCGCGGTGGACGGAATCGCGGTGTGCGCGAGGGGAACTCCGGATCGGGAAGGGCGGCACGATCGAGTTTTCCGGTGGGGGTCAGCGGGATGTGCTCGAGCTCGACGAAGGTCGTCGGCACCATGTGCGCGGGCAGCCGCCGGGACAGGTACTCGTCGAGGTTCCCGGTGTCGATGGTGAAACCGGGACGAGCAACGACATAGGTGACCAGCGTGGTGTCTCCGCCCGGGGCGGGCCGGCCGAGTGTGACGGCGAAATCCACGTCCCGCCGAGCTGTCAGGGCGAAATCGATCTCGCCAGGCTCGATCCGGAATCCTCGGACCTTGATCTGGAAATCGGTACGACCGAGATGTTCGACCGAGCCGTCGGGGAGCTTCCGCACCAGATCCCCGGTGCGATACATCCGTTCGCCCGCTCCGGCGAACGGGCAGGCGACGAAATTCCGTGCGGTTTCGGCCGCTCGTGCGTGGTATCCGCGGGCGAGCCCGGGACCTGCGAGGTACAGTTCGCCCGGCGTTCCCGCTGGGACGTGATGCAGCCGGCTGTCGAGTATCGCGGCAACGAATCCCCGGGCGGGACGGCCGATGGCGATCCGGTCGTCCGGCGTCAGCGGTTCGCTGATGTGCGACATGATCGTCGTCTCGGTGGGGCCGTAGGCGTTGAACATGCGCCGGCCCGGTGCCCAGCGCGCGGCCAGCACCGGCGGGCATGGCTCGCCCGCGACGGTCAGGACCCGCAGCGACTCGAGACGGCCGGGGTCGAGGGAAGCGAGCGCGGTCGGGGTGATGAAGGCGTGACTGACGTGAGCGTCGTCGAGGAGCCGGGTCAGTTCCGGTCCGCCGTACGTCAGGGGCGGCACGATCACGACGTGGGCGCCGGCGCAGAATGCCATGGTCAACTCGAAAATCGATGCGTCGAAGCTGGGTGAGGCAAGGTGCGATATTCGTGCGCCGGGCGCGACCGTCAGGTGCGTGCGTTCGTGTTCGGCCAGATTCGCCAGCCCGGTGTGGGTGAGCACGACGCCCTTCGGTGTCCCGGTCGACCCGGACGTGTAGATCAGATACGCGGGATGGGTGAGCATCAACGGAGCGAGCCGATCCGCATCGGTCAGGGCCGTACGACCATAGGCGGACAGGCCGTCTTCGAAGGCAGGGTCGTCGAGAATCAGCCAGGGCACCGTGTCGGGGAGGTGTGGCCGATACGTGGACGATGTGACACCCAGTATCGCTCCACAATCCGTCAGCATGTGGTTGACCCGGTCTGCCGGGTACGTCGGGTCGATCGGCACCGGGGCGGCACCGGATTTCACTACCGACCACAGGGCCACCACCGATTCGATCGAGCGTGGGAAAGCCGAAGCGACAAAGGTTTCCGGCCCTGCCCCGCGATCGATCAGAAGGCGGGCCAGCTGGCTGGAACGCTCGTCGAGTCGACGGTAGGTGATGTCGCGCCCCGCGCAGCTCACGGCCACGGCATCACCGCCTGTCCGGGCGGCACCGGACAGCAGTTCCGGCCAGCACCGGGGAACCGGTCCCTGGGCGCCGACGTCCGGTGCGCGCTCCACGGCATCGACGATCTCGATGTCACCGACCGGCTGGTCCGGGTCGTCGGCCACCGCCCCGAGGATGCGGATGAACCGTTCCGCGAGCCGCGCGACCGTTGCGGAGTCGAAGAGGTCGGTGGCATACGTGAAGGCCGCAGCGATGCCCGCAGGTGCACCGCCACTGTCGAATTCCTCGACGACCTGGAGCTCCAGATCTTCCTTGGCGATCGCCGTCGCGACGTCGACTGCCTCGACCTCGACGTCCGGCAAGGTGAGGTGTGCGGGCCGGGCGGTGCTCTCGAACTCCAGCGACGCCTGGAACAGCGGGGAGTGCGAGGTGGAGCGAACCGGCGTCACAGCCTCGACGAGTCGCTCGAACGGCAGGTCGGCGTGGGTGAACGCGCCGAGATCGGCTTCGCGAGTGTGCGCGAGGAGAGCGGTGAACGTGTCGGCCGTGTTGACGCGAGTACGTAGGACGAGGGTGTTGACGAACATGCCGACCAGGTCGTCCAGCGCCGGTTCCGGCCTGCCCGCAACGGCGGTGCCGATGGCGATGTCGCAGGTGCCGGTCAGCCGCGACAGCAGGGCGGCCAGTGCCGCGTGCACCGTCATGAAGAGGGTGCTGTCTCGGTGACGTGCCATCGATCGCAGGGCGCGGTGCACGTCCGCGTCGACGCGGAAGTCCCACCGGTCGCCACGCAGGGTTCGCTGCAGTGGGCGTGGTCTGTCCGTGGGAAGGGGCAGAACCTCGGGCAGTCCGTCGAGCGTGCGCCTCCAGTACTCGAGCCGGCTCGCGAGCAGGCTGTGGTCGCCGGCCGGTGTCCCGAACAACTCGTGCTGGCGGAGTGCGTAATCCGCGTACTGGACGGGCAGGGGTGACCAGCGGGGCGGCCGGTGGCGCGTCCGCGCCGTGTAGGCGGTGACGAAGTCCCGGGTCAGCGGGACCATCGATCGGCCGTCGGCGCTGATGTGGTGCAGGACGAGGACGAGAACGTGCTGTTCGGGCGTGAGACGGAGCAGCCGGCAGCGGAGCGGCGGGTCGACGGTGACGTCGAACCCGGTGGTCACGTACCCGAAGATGCGGGCCGTCACGTCGTCGTCGGTGACACGGACGATGTCGACGTGCTGGACTGCATCCTCCGGGGGCAGTACCTCCTGGACGGGCTGACCGTCGTGTAGTGGATAGATGGTGCGGAGTGCTTCGTGCCGTGTCACGACATCGGTCAGTGCCGCGGAGAGTGCGTCGGTGTCGAGCGCCCCGGTGAGTCGAAGCGCGACGGGAATGTTGTAGGCGGGCGAGGCGGTGTCGTACTGGTTGAGGAACCACATCCGGTGTTGGGCGGGTGACAGCGGGAGCACGGGCGGCCGGGGACCGGCGATCAACGGTCGCGGGGCGTCACCCGTCCGCCGCACCAGCTGGTGGGCGAGGGCGCGTGGCGTCGGGTTGTCGAACAGAGCGCGGACGCCGAGATCGGCGTCGAGGGCTGCATCGATGCGGGCGACCGCACGCGTGGCGCTGAGCGAGTTGCCGCCGGCGTCGAAGAAATTGTCGTCGACGCTCACGTGGTCGATGCCGAGCACCGCGGCGAACGCGTCCGTCACGATTTCCTCCACCGGTGTCGCGGCGCGGCGCGGTCCGGGGGTGGTCGAGTCGAGCGGGGGGTCGGGAAGCGCGGCGCGGTCGAGTTTGCCGACGCGCGTCAACGGGATCTCGTCGATCGTCACCACCGTGGCGGGGACCATGTACGACGGCAGACGATCGGTCAGGTAGGTGCGCAGCTCCGCGGGGCGGGGGTCGGTGCCCTCGGCGGGCAGTACGTAGGAGACGAGTATCGCGTCTCCGGCAGGTCCCGGACGGCTGACAGTGGCGGCGTAGTCGACCTCGGGATGCCGGGTGAGTGCGTTGTCGATCTCGCCCGGTTCGATGCGGAAGCCGCGGATCTTCACCTGGAAGTCGGTCCGGCCGAGGTAGTCGAGTGCACGTGCACCCCTGGTCCAGCGCACCAGGTCACCGGTCCGGTACATCCGTTCGCCGGGTTCGCCGTACGGGTTGGCGACGAAGCGTGCGGCGGTGAGTCCGGCCCGCCGGTGGTAGCCCCGGGCGAGACCGCCGCCGGCGATGTAGAGCTCGCCGGGGACACCGGCCGGGACCGGCTGCAACCGGTAGTCGAGGACGAGTTCGGTGACCCCGTCGATCGGGAACCCCGCTGTCACCGGGGTTCCGACCGACATCGGCTCGCTGACGTTGCACATCACGGTGGTTTCGGTCGGGCCGTAACCGTTGCGCAGCCTGCGGCCCGGGGCCCAGCGGGACACGAGACCGGGTGGGCATGCCTCGCCTCCGACCACCACGTCGGTCAGGCAGTCGAGGTCCTCGGGATCGGTCGTGGCCAGTGCCGCAGTCGGCACGAACGCGTGGGTGATCCGTTCGGAGGCCAGCAGCTTGGCCAGCTCGCTGCCGCCGTACACCGTCGGAGCGGTGATCACCATCGTCGCCCCGACCCCGAAGGCCAGCAGGTAGTCGAAGATCGAACCGTCGAACGTGGGCGACGAGAAGTGCAGGACCCGCGATCGTCGATCCGATCCCATCAGCTCGATCTGGGTTGCCGCGACCTGCGCGAGTCCACGGTGACCGACCACCACTCCCTTGGGAGTGCCGGTGGACCCCGAGGTGTAGACGAGGTAGGCGGGGTGATCTACCCGCAGCGGCGTCCTGCGATCGGAGTCGCGGACGGGGGTCGCAGGACAGCGCCCGATCGTCGTGGTGACGTCCGGGGCGTCGAGGACGGTCCATCGGAGGGTGAGCGGCAAGCGGCTGCGGTGAGTCCCGACCGTGATGCCCAGAGAGGAACCGGAATCGGTGAGCATGTGCTCGATCCGCGCGTCGGGATAGGTCACGTCGACGGGCATGAAGGCCGCGCCGGTCTTCACCACCGCCCACATCGCGATCACGGAGTCGATCGACCGGGGAATGGCGATCGCAACGAACGTCTCCGGCCGGGCACCCTGCTCGATGAGCATGCGCGCCAAACGATTCGATGTCTCGTCGAGCTCGCGGTAGGACACCACCCGGCCTCCGTACGACAGTGCCGGTGCCGCGGGATCGAATGCGGCCGCATCGGTGAGGATGTCGGCGAAAGTCCTGTCGGGACCGGGAGTCCCACCACGAATGGGAAGGAGTTCGCGCATCTCGGTGTCACTGAGCAGGTGGAGCCGGGCGAGTGGGAGATCTGGGCGGGTGGCGATCGACTTCAACACCCGGATTACCTGCCCGGCAATGGATTCTACCGCCGTGCGGTCGAGTGCGGCGGGAAGGTATTCGAACTTCAGGTGAAGTGTGATGCCCTCGGTGACGGCGAGGGCGAGTGGGTAGTGGGTGGCGTCGGCGCCCCGGACATCGGTGACGTGGAGGCCGGTGGTGTCGGGGGTTGTGAGGGTGGTGAGGGTGGTGGTGTCGAGGGGGTAGGACTCGAGGACGGTGAGGGTGTCGAAGGTGGCGGCGGGTCCGGTGGCGGTGCGGATGTCGGTGAGGCCGAGGTGGTGGTGGTCGAGGAGTTGGGTGTGGGTGGTGTGGGTGCGGTGGAGGAGGTCGGTGAGGGTGTCGGTGGGGTGGAGGGTGATGCGGACGGGGATGGTGTTGATGAACAGTCCGATCATCGTTTCGATGCCGGGGATGTGGGGTGGGCGTCCGGAGACGGTGGTGCCGAAGACGACGTCGTTGCGGTGGGTGTGGGTGGCGAGGACGATGCCCCAGGCGGTGTGGAGGATGGTGTTCAGGGTGAGGTTCAGGTCGCGGGCAACTGACCGCAGGGCCTCGGTGTGTTCTGCGTCCAGGTCGACTGCGAATTCCTCGGGGAAGGTGGATCTTTGGGGGTTTCGACCTTCGCCTGCGAGCAGGGTGGGTTCGTCGATGCCGTCGAGGGCGTGTTGCCAGGCGGTGATGCTGTCGGTGGTGTCGTGGTGGGTGAGCCAGGTGAGGTAGTCGCGGTAGGGGGTGGTGTGGGGGAGGTGGTGGTCGTTGCCGGTGGTGTAGAGGTGGAGCAGTTCGTGCAGGAGCAGGGGGGTGGACCAGCCGTCGAGGAGGATGTGGTGGTTGGTGAGGGCGAGGCGGTGGTCGGTGGGGGTGTGGGTGATGAGGGTGAGGCGGATCAGTGGGGGGTGGGTGAGGTCGAAGCGGGTGGTGCGGTCGGTGGTGA
>NZ_JBHUSF010000156.1:0-19855 GCF_042673295.1 Rhodococcus sp. NPDC057014 | reverse complement strand
GAACAGGTGCCGAAGCCGACCCCGAAGGGCGGCTTCGGCGACACATCAGCGCTTCGAGTACTGAGATGCCTTGCGGGCCTTCTTCAGGCCGTACTTCTTGCGCTCGACGGCGCGGGCGTCACGCGTGAGGAAGCCGGCGCTCTTGAGAGCCGGGCGGTCCTCGGGGGTGACCTCGATGAGCGCGCGGGCGATGGCGAGACGCAGTGCGCCGGCCTGTCCGGACGGTCCGCCACCGTGCAGCAGCGCCACGATGTCGAAGGACTCGGCACGCTCGACGGTGACCAGCGGAGCCTTGATCAGCTGCTGGTGCACCTTGTTCGGGAAGTAGTCCTCGATGGTGCGGCCGTTGAGCTTGAAGTCGCCCGAACCGGGGGTCAGACGGACGCGGACAACCGCTTCCTTACGACGACCGACGGTCTGGATGGGGCGATCGATCACGATCGGGGCCTGCGGCGCAGCAGCGGCCTCAATGTCCTCGGCGACCTCGGGCTCCTCGACGGACACGTACTCGTCCGCCGCGACCTCGACAACCTCGGTGATCTCTTCGGGGTTGGACACGTTCTGCTCCTCCGGCGCCGTCACTGGGCCACCTGCTTGATCTCGAATGGCACCGGCTGCTGCGCGGCGTGGGGGTGGTTCGGGCCCGCGTAGACCTTCAGCTTGCTGCTGATGGCGCGACCCAGCTTGTTCTTGGGGAGCATGCCGACGATGGCCTTCTCCACGAGGCGGTCGGGGTTCTTGTCGAGAACCTCACCGACGGAGCGGGACTTCAGACCACCGGGGTGTCCGGAGTGGTGGTAGAGGAACTTGCCCTCGCGCTTGTTGCCGCTGATCGCGACCTTCTCGGCGTTGATGATGACGACGAAGTCGCCGCCGTCAACGTGCGGTGCAAAGGTGGGCTTGTGCTTGCCGCGCAGCAAGTTGGCTGCCTGGACGGCAAGGCGGCCGAGCACCACGTCAGTGGCGTCGATGACGTGCCACGTGCGGGTCACATCTCCGGCCTTCGGGGTGTACGTAGACACAGAACTTCCTCGTCTTGTTCAATCCGCTGCTGGCCATTGCGTATCGTCGAGCGATTCCCGGCGGCCAGTTGAGACCCGAGAACCGCCAGCCACTGCGACACGGAGACACAGCGGCGCACGGCACGCCAACGGAGAACAATACCGGTCAGGGCGTACCGGGGTCAAAACTCACTCGGCGAGCGCATCGGCGAGCTGTTCGACCGCCCACGTCAGTTCGTCGCGCTCGATCACCAGCGGCGGGGCGATGCGGATCGTGCCCTCGTGCGCGTCCTTCGCGAGAACCCGGCGCGCCAGGAGTCGCTCACAGATCGTCCGGGCGGCCGGCATGCCGTCGGCCAGCTGCACACCGGCCCACAGACCGCGCCCGCGCACCTCCGACACGTGTTCCGGAGGCAGTTGCGACAGCATGCCGTGCAGGTAGCCGCCGAGTTCACGGCTTCGCTCCTGATATTCGCCGGTCTCGAGCAGGTCCACCACCGCACTGCCTACCGCGCAGGCGAGCGGGTTGCCCCCGAACGTGCTGCCGTGCTGCCCGGGGCCGATCACCGCCATCACCGGCCAGTCGGCGACGACGGCGGAGACCGGCATCAGGCCGCCGCCGAGCGCCTTGCCCAGCACGTACACGTCGGGGGTCACGTTCTCGTGGTCGCACGCGAACGTGTCGCCGGTCCGCCCGAGCCCGCTCTGGATCTCGTCGGCGATCATCAGGATTCCGCGCCGGGTGCAGATGTCCCGGACCGCCGCGAGATAGCCCGGGGGCGGCACCAGGACTCCGGCCTCGCCCTGGATCGGTTCGAGGAGCACGGCCACCGTGTTCTCGGTGATCGCGTCCTCGAGCGCGTCCGCGTTCCCGTATTCGACGGACGCGAACCCCGCCGGGTACGGGCCGAACCCGGTGTACGCGTCCGGATCGGACGAGAACCCGACGATCGAGATGGTGCGGCCGTGGAAGTTCCCGGCGCACGTGATCACGTCGGCGCGCCCCGCCGGCACACCCTTGACGTCGTACCCCCACTTACGGGCAAGTTTCAGCGCGGTCTCGACGGCCTCGGCGCCCGTGTTCATCGGCAGCACCGCGTCCTTCCGGCACAGCCGGCTCAGGTCCGCGCAGAAGGTAGCGAAACGGTCGTGCTGGAAGGCGCGGCTGGTCAGCGTGAGCCGGCCGAGTTGTTCGCGCGCCACCCGGACGAGCGCGGGGTGTGCGTGGCCGAAGTTGAGCGCCGAGTATCCGGCGAGCACGTCCAGGTAGTCGACGCCGTCGATTCCCTTCACCCACGCGCCGGCACCCGATTCGATCACGACGGGCAGCGGCGAGTAGTTGTGGGCGCTGTGCTCCTCGGCCCTGCTCAGCTGCTCACGCGTGGCATCCGACACGGAAACGACACCATCCGACATTGCTGGTCACCCCTGACTTTCGTCCCGGATCCCGCGGAAGCCGCGGAGCTCCAAAGTGCTGCACTTGATTCCGCCACCGGACTTGAGGAATTCGGAATAGTCGACCGGAACGGGTTCGTACCCGCGGTCCGACAACTCGTCGGCGAGGTGCGAAGCCTGCACGGGCAACACCACATTGGCGCCGTCGCTGACCAGGTTGAGTCCGAGCCAGTCGGTGTCCGTCTCGGCGGCGATCACCGCATCGGGGAACATCCGCTCGAGCACTGCGCGACTGTCCGGCGAGAACGCGGCGGGCAGGTACGCGATGGTGCTGTCGTCGAGTACACCCAGCGCGGTGTTGAGGTGGTAGTAGCGGGGATTCACCAGGTTCAGCGTGATCACCGGACGACCGAGGTGTGCCGACGCCTCGGCGTGCGACCGTGGGTCGGACCGGAATCCCGTTCCGGCCAGGATCACGTCGCCGACGACGAGGAAGTCGCCCTCCCCCTCGTTGACGTACCGCGGCAGGGTGGGCCTGATCAGCCCGTTGTCCCGAAACCACCGGAACACGTGTTCGGCCTCGGCGCGGCGCTCCGCGGTCCGGTATCTCGCGCCGAGAGCGACGCCGTCGACGACGAGTCCGCTGTCGGTGACGAACACCATGTCCGGGAGCCCCTCCACGGGGTCGACCGTCAGTACCTCGTGGCCGAGCCGCCGGTAGGTGTCCGCGAGTGCGGACCACTGCGACATCGCACGATCCCGGTCCACGGGCTCGCCGGGGCGCATCCAGTCGTTGATGGCGTAGACGACGTCGAAATACGTGGGCGGGCACATGAGGTACGTCCGCGGGTGGGCGTGGCGGACGGCGCCGCCCGGCGCGACCGCCGGCTCTTCGTACGGGTTCTCGGACTCGATACCAGCGGTGGGCGCCATCTCCACTCCCCCTCGATCGGTGTCGGTGACATCAGTATCCACCCACCAAAAGGCCTGATCAATGCGCTAGCGTTCCATCACATGGATGATTCGTTGCGTCTGGACGGGCTCGATCGGCGGATCGTTGCGCGACTGGAGCGCAATGCACGGTCCAGCTTCGCCACCATCGGCGCCGAGGTCGGACTGTCCGCCCCCGCCGTGAAGCGCCGGGTCGATCGACTGGTCGAGTCCGGAGTGATCACCGGATTCCATGCCGCACTCGATCCCCGCGCCCTCGGCCCGGGCGTCGAGGTGTTCGTCGAGTTGTACTGCAGCGGTCGCACGTCAGCCGTCGAGATCGCGCGGATCGTGTCCCGCCACACCGAAGTTCAGGAGGCGTACACCGTCACCGGCGACGCCAATGCCCTCCTCCGCGTCCGGACCACCGACACCGCACACCTCGAACGAACGCTGGAGAACCTGCGGTCGGAGCCTGCCGTCCTCCAGACCAAGAGCAGCGTCGTCCTCAGCCGCCTGATACCGACCGGCGACTGACGCCGTCGTCGCCTACCGCGCAGACCGCAGCGCCCCAGCAACCGTGGATTGCTGGGGCACCCCGGTGTGTCACGCGAAGATCAGAGCCAGGCCGTGGCGTTCCGGTCTTCCGCGGTCTGCATGTCGATGGCGCCGTCCTGGACGACCTTCGAGATCGTCTGCAGGACCTGGAGCAGATCCTCGTGAGAGCTGTCCCACTTGGCCTGCACCGCCTGGTAGTTGTCCCGCGCACCGCTCTCCCACTGCGCCACGAGGCCGTTGACGTAGCCCTTGAGCTCGTCGTGCGTCTCGCGCAGCTTCGCTTCGTTCGACTTGATGTCGGCCGCCAGCGCCTGCAACTCGGCAAATCCGTACTTCAACATTCGGTGCTCCCCTCGAGCTTCGTGACTGTTCTCGGTGCCGGCGCTAGATGTCGAGCGATCCCGAGGCTCCGGCCGAATGGATCGCATCCTGGTTGGCCTGCTCGGCGGCGTCGTAACCCTTGCCGTTCTCGCGGATCTTCACCGCGATCTCGTCCAGCGACTCCTGCATACGGCGCGAGGCATCTCCGTACCGTGCCATCAGGTTCATGAACGCCGCCTGCGCGCCACCCTGCCACGCCGAAGACGACTCCTCGCAACGGCCCTTGAGGCTGTTGATCGTGCCCTGCAGCTGGCTGTTCACCGTCTGCACGTGATTGGCCGCGACCTCCATCTGGCCGACATCGGTAACAACTCCCGCCATGTGTGACTCCTTCTGATCTCGGTGCGGCGGCCCCCACTGGACTGCCCGAATTCACCCCTACACAAGATTGGACGCGTCATCCGCCCAATCGGTTCCACCTCTGTGGAAGATTTTCCGGCGAAGACGACGGGGTCACCGGACGATCACCAGCGACCGCACGACGTCTTCGCACACGCGCTCGATCGACTCCCACTCCTCGGCCAGGAATTGGCAGCCGACGCTCACCTGGAGATCGCGCTCGACAAGGACGTGCCATCGCACCGCGGAGCTCTCGTCGGGGAATTCGCTGTACGCGATGCCCGGTCGACCCCCGAACACGACATCGCGCTCGAGTGCGCCGAACAGTTCGGGCCGGCCACGCTGCGCGATCTTCGACGCGAGCGTCGCCGCCACCTCGTCGTATCCGGAACCTTCTCGAACCGCATTCTGCGTGATGATGATTCGCCTGTCGGCCCCACCTGCCGGCACCAGTTCCAGGCGGGGCACGGAGGAGTTCGACGCGGCGGGCGCCCGCTCCCTCCATCCGCTCGGCAGCGTCACGCGAATGCTGCCCACCTCGAGACCCGCGTCGGTGGTGGTGGTGGGCGCCGCGGACCGTGTAAGCGTCGTGGCCGGGTCCGCCGGTGCCGCGCTCGCATCGAGTGCGTGGACCGTGCCGGCGCCGGCGCCGGGGTCGCGAACTGTGAAGACGAGAACGGCGCCGAAGACCACTGCCAGCACCGCGGCCACCGCGAGGACCGTGGGCCGCACGTTGCGCCGGCCCCCGCGATCCGATCCCTGCAGTGCCGGCTCGAGCCAGTTGGCCTGCGGCACAGCCATCGTCGTCGGCGCCTCGTCGGTGTCGACCACGCCGGCGGCGAGTGCCCGGGCAATCTCTTCTCCGGTGACGATCCGGACCGTGTTCGCGGACGCGACCGCGATCACGGCGTCCCGCATCGCTGCGCGCTCCTGTGATTCTCCGGCCCCCGTCAGGAGGATTCCATCGACAACGCGATCACCGCGGGCCCGCGCGCCGAGTTCCACGATCGCCGCAGCCCACTGGTCGATTCCTTCGTCGGCGCAGAGCGACGGATCGTGCTCGCAGGCGACGACCCGGTATCCGCCGACCTCACCGACCACGTAACTGGCCGTGGCGCCCGTCGTCCGGCCTTCGAGCACCAGCCATCGGCCCCCGGGTGAAGCCGTACCCTCGGCCGCCGCGACGGCGACCGGAACCAGCACCGTGTCTGCGGCAATCCGTGAACCCGCGGCGGCGAGCACATTCCGCCGCGCGGAACCCCACTCCGTCGGGTGGGACAGTACCGCCGTCGCGATCGGCGACGCCTCCCCCACACCGCCGATCACAGACCGGAACACCGCGGTGAGTGCGTCGGACACCGCGAGAAGACCACCGTCGACGTCGACGTACTCGTCGTCGACGAAGCAGAGCGGTGTCGTCTCGTGTACTGCCCTCGTCGCGCCCTGGACGCAGGACCACATGCCGGATTCAGTGAGGTGAATCGCGACCGCCGGCATCACAGCGGGGGCATCCACGCGAGTTGGATCAGGCCGGTACCCGCGCGGTTGACGAGCGTTCCGCGCCCGGGAGGCATCGCACTCGGACGGACGGTGCCGATGAGGTTGCCCTCCTCCCGGTTGCCGCTCATCACGAGGCCCGTGGATTGCAGATCGCGCAGACGGGCGATGACCGGCTCGTACATCGCCCGCGCCGCACCGCCGGAGCGTCGCGCGATGATCAGGTGGAATCCGATGTCGCGGGCGTGTGGCAGGAATTCGAGGATCGCGGCGACGGGGTTGCCGCTCGAGGTCACGACGAGGTCGTAGTCGTCGATGACGACGAAGATCTCGGGCCCCGACCACCAGGATCGGTCGCGCTGCTGCTGGCGGCTGAAACCGGGACCGGGCATGCGCTCCTTCAGCAGGAACGCGAGATCCCTCATGTTCGTCCCCAGCACGTCCTCGGACGGTGCGTAGGAGGCGAGGTGCGCCGTTTCGACGACACCGAGCATCGTGCGCCGGTAGTCGCCGAGAATGATCTTCGCCTGCTTGCTCGTGTTCGACGCCATGATGCCCTCGCAGATGTTCCGCAGGAGCGTCGTCTTACCGCATTCGGTGTCGCCGAACACCAGGAAGTGTGGCTGCTCGGCGAAGTTCAGGAACATCGGGGCCAACTCGGCCTCGTCCAGGCCGATCGGAATCTGCAGACATGCCTGCGCGGGATCGAGGTAGGCCGGCCACCCCCCGGCCGCGTGGAGCAGGTCTTCGCGGGCGATCTGCGCCGGCAGCATTCGCACCGCCGGAGCGGGCCTGCCGTGGGTCGCGGCGGCGACAGCGGACACCGCGTGCGCCACGCCGGTTGCCAGGTCGGTCGGATCCGAACTTCCGTCGAACCTCGGCAACCCGACCAGCAGATGCAGGCTGTCGCGGGTCATGCCGCGTCCGGGCCTGCCTTCGGGAACGAGTGCGGCGGTCTTGCGACCGAGGTCCGAGTCCGAGGGATCACCGAGACGCAGCTCGATGCGCGTGCCGAGCTGATCCTTGAGCGCGGGCCGGACCTCGCCCCACCGTGACGCCGTGAGAACCACGTGCACGCCGTACGACAACCCCTGGGACGCGAGGTTGGTGATCTGCTGTTCGAGAGCCTCGAAATCCTGACGGATGCTGCCGAACCCGTCGATCACCAGGAAGACGTCACCGAACGGGTCCTGCGCGATCCCTGCAGCGGCGCCGCCGGTACCGGGGTCGGAGGAACGCAGTCGCCGGAACTCCGCCATCGACTCGACCCCGAGTTCGCGGAACCGCTCCTCGCGTTGCCGCACGATCGTGTTCATCTCGGCGATGGTGCGCCGCACCCGGTCCACGTCGAGGCGGTTGGCGACCGAACCGACGTGCGGCAGTCCCGACAGTCCGGCGAGCGTGCCGCCACCGAAGTCGAGGCAGTAGAACTGCACCTGCTCCGCCGAATGGGTGGCGGCCAGCGACGTGACGAGCGTGCGGATCGCGGTGGACTTGCCCGACTGCGGTCCACCCACCACGGCCATGTTGCCGGTGGACCCGGACAGATCCACGACGAGTGGGTCGCGCCGCTGGTCGTAGGGCCTGTCGATGATCCCGATCGGTGCACGCAGCGAGCTCAGTGCGGGAACCGGTTCGGTGAGAACCGACCTCGGCAGCATCTGGTCGAGGGTGGGCGCGGCGTCGAGGGGCCGCAGCCACACCTCGTGGGCGCGAGGTCCGCGGTCCTTGATCCGTTCGACCACGACGTCGATGGTGGTGCGGGTGTCCGCGGCCTCCTCGGTCAGGTGGAGTGACTGTGGTTCGTCGTGGATCTCGACGACGTCGACTGCAACGGGTGCTGCCGTGAAGATCTTGGGCCGCAGATCGACCGCCGCCTCACCCGGCCGCCGCGCGTTGTCGACGCGTCCGCCCTCGTAGATGCCGGACACGTACGAGGCCTGGAAGCGGACGATCTCCGCGGAATCGCACTTGAGGTATCCGGCGCCCGGGGTCGCGGGCAGGTGGTAGGCGTCCGGCACACCGAGCACGGTGCGCGATTCGTTCGCCGAGAACGTCTTGAGGCCGATCCGGTACGACAGGTGGCTGTCGAGGCCTCGCAGTTTGCCTTCCTCGAGTCGCTGACTCGCCAGGAGCAGGTGAATGTGCAACGAGCGACCGAGCCTGCCGATGGCGACGAAGAGATCCGCGAACTCGGGCTGCTGACTGAGCAGTTCGGAGAATTCGTCGACGACGATGAACAGTGCGGGCAGCGGGTCGAGGTCGGCGCCGGCCTGGCGGGCCTTCTCGTATTCGGTGACGTTGGCGAAGTTCCCGGAGGAGCGCAGCAGTTCCTGGCGTCGGTTCATCTCACCGGCGAGTGCGTCACGCATCCGGTCGACCATCGCGAGTTCCTCGGCGAGGTTGGTGATCACCGCGGCGACGTGTGGCGCTTCCTCGAGGCCGAGGAATGTGGCGCCGCCCTTGAAGTCGACGAGGACGAGGTTCAGCGCGTCGGGGGAATGCGTCGAGATCAGGCCGAGCACCAACGTCCGCAGGAACTCCGACTTACCGGAACCGGTGGCTCCGATGCACAGTCCGTGGGGCCCCATCCCGTTCTCGGCCGATTCCTTGAGGTCGATCTCGACCGGGTGACCGTCCACTCCGACGCCGATCGGGACCCGCAGCCGGTCGCGGCCCTGGCGGGGCAGCCACGCGTGATCCGGGTTGAGACGGCCGACGTCGCCGATCCCCAGCATCTGGCTCCACGTCTGCACCGGCTGATCGTCGTCGCCGGCGTCCACCGCCGTCTGCGACGCGGTCCGGTACGGCGCGAGCCGCCGGGCCAGTGTTTCCGCCTGGTGAGCGCTGACGAGGTCCGCGGTCGCGAACATCTCCACTCCGGCTCCGCTGCGGGCGCCGAGTGACCCGTCCTGTGCGACGAGTTGGAGGCCACGTGTGGCCGTCAGTCGCGAGCAGAAGCCGCTGATGTCGAGAACGGAGACCGAGTCGACGCCGCCGTCGGTGATCATCCCCGATTCGCCCTCGAGGATCCCGCCGTCGACGACGATGACGAACTGCGGAACACCGGGCGTGGCGGGCGCGTTGCGCGAAAACCGGTTCCGCATCGACAGCTGCGGACCGAGCGCAGATTCGAGTTCGAGGATCGAGCCGTAGATCATGCGGGACGAACCGACACCGTCGGACGAGTCCGGATGCTGCGCGTGCGGCAGCCACTTCGCCCAGTCCCACTCGTGCTCCGTGTCGGGACCGCACACGACGGCGACCAGGAGATTGTCCGGGCCGTGGAATGCGCACAACTGCATGAGCATCGACCGCACCAGGGACCGTGCGGTACCGCGGTCGCCCTCCACGGAGATGGCCGCGAAGCCGCGCAGCGACACCGCGGTGGGCAGATCCTGGACGACGGAGTGCGCGCGGACGAAGCGGCGAAGCGACACCGCTGCAACCGGTTCCAGATCCTCGACAGGTCCGGTCTCCGGCGCGATCAGGCGGGTGGCGAGGCGCTGGCTTCCCCGTCCGACGCGCACGTGGCAGTAGTCGGGGTCGGTGGTGCGGCGTTCCCACATGCGCGCCGTCCCTGCGAGGGTCCAGAGCAGACCGGGTTCGGGGTGACTCCAGTCGAGCGCTTTTCGCTGCTGCTCACCGGTCTCGTTGACGTCGCGCCGCAGCTGATCGAGGTAGCGCAGGTAGTCCTTGCGGTCCTCGTTGGCTTCCGCCGCTTTCGGGCCGCCACGACCGCCGCCTGCCAGCATGCCGAGCATCGACACCATCATCATGACGGGAAAGAGCATCGACATAGGGTTGCGGGCCATGCCCGAAGAGAACATCAGGGCCATCATCCCGACCATGGCGACGACCATGACCACGGGAAGGAGCTTGGTCAGAAGGTTTCCGGGAACCAGACGTGGAATCTCGGGCGGAGCCTGCAGACTCACTTCGCCGCCCGGAATGCGTGGTACTTCCCGTCGTGCTTTGCGCACGAACCGAATAGTGCTCACTACTCGCCCCCCATGACTACAACCGCCCCGAAAAATCCGTGCAGCCGATCCGATCCCGAAACTCCGGGTCCGCCCCCCTGGGCTCGATCCGCGAAGTCAGACACTAACCCATGAAGGACGACCGGGCATATAGGAGGTCCGCGCCCTGATGGACACTGGATGCGCCGCCCGCACTGTCGTAAGGTCACCGTGATCAAATCGGACGACGATCCGTGACCGGTCGTCGATCGGTGTCGTAACGGCGCAGATGGGGTTGTGCGTCGGAAGAGTTGGGGGAAATCGCAGTGTCCGTCACCCATGACGAATCGCGGGGATCCGCGTCGTCCACCCGTCCCGGTGCCGCGGCCGATCTGTGCCGCATCACCGTCCTGTCGACGCATTCGCAGGTCGATATGGCCGTTCCGTTCGGTGTGCCGCTCGCCATTCTCGTTCCGGGGATCGTCGACACCATCCGCACCCATCGCGGCACCAACGATTTCGACGACTCCCTCGAACAGTACGAACCGAGCGAGTGGGTTCTCGCCAAGATCGGGCACTCGCCGCTGTCGACCACGTTGACGTTGCACGAGCACGGAATCCGCGACGGCGATCTCCTCGTTCTCCAGAGTGTCCACACCAGCGCACCTCCGCCGCTGTTCGACGACATCATGTACAACGTGGCGATCGCCGACGCCGAGGGCGACCGCGAGTGGACCCGTGGTTCCGCGCGGGTGGCGGGTTCCGTCGCCGCCGTGCTCGGCAGCGTGGTCGGTTCGTTCGCACTGTTGTGGTCCGGGGCGGGGACGGAGGGATTCCTGGGGGCGGGTTGTGCCGTCGCGACGGCCCTGCTGTTCCTGATCGCCGGCGCGGTCACCGGCCGCGTCTACGGCGACGCGCCCAGTTCCGTGATCCTCAGTGGGTGCGCCGTTCCCCTCTCGTTCGCCGCGGGGATGCTGTTCGTGCCCGGCGATCTCGGCGCTGCGCACCTGCTCCTCGGGCTCGCGCTGGCCGGCACCACCGCCGTTCTGGCGTTGCGGCTGGGCGGTGTCGGACTGCGACTGTTCACGGCGCTGTCGGTGACCTCCCTGTTCGGATCGGTCGCTGCCCTGGTGGCCACACTGTTCGGCAACCCGACCGCCGCTGTCGGCGCGGGCGTCGTGGCGGCGGCGCTGATCGGACTCGCCTTCTCCGCCCGGGTGTCGATACTGCTGGCGAAGCTTCCGCTGCCCCCGGTCCCGGCGCCGGGCACGTCCGTCGATCCGTCCGAGGACGACCCGGACGACGAGGTGACGATGCCCTCGTTCGACTCCCTCGCACAGCGAGCGGCACGTGCCCGCAAGTACCTCACGGGCCTGGTCGGCGCGATGACGGCACTCGCCGTGACCGGCGCACTCGTCGCGGCGCACCCGGGCGTGCACGACGGAATCTACTGGCCCGGGCTCTCTCTCGCCGTCGCCACCGCCACCGTCCTGATGTTCCGGGGACGCACGTACAGCAGCGCCGAGCAGGCCGTTCCGCTGATCGCGGGCGGGGTGACGATCCTGGTTCTGCTGCTCACCGCCGCGGCTGTCGCGGTACCCGACTTCGCGATCGCATCGTTCGCCGTCGCGATCCTGTTCGCCGTCGGCGGGCTGGTCCTGGGGATCCTCGCACCCCGCCGGACGTTCTCGCCCGTGATGCGGCGGGTGGCCGAGCTCGTCGATCTGGCGGTGATCGCGTCGATCGTCCCGCTGGTGTGCTGGGTGACCGGTCTCTACGCTCTGATGCGTGGGCTGTGAGGCGCCCACTCACCCGCGCCGTGCTGGCCACCGCGATCGTGGCGGTCACCGCCGCCGTCGGCCAGGGCGGCGCCTCGGCCGTGGTGCCAGCTCCCGTGGACGTCGGGCTTGTTCCACCGGCGGACCGCCAGAAGGCCGAGCTGCGCCGCAATTGCAAAGATGCTGTGCGCGTGCCGGACGGCCCCGACGTCCCGGTGGCACAGCGCGATCTCGACTTCCAGTCGGTCTGGCCGATCACGAGGGGCGCAGGTCAGATCGTCGCGGTGATCGACACCGGCGTCTCGCGGCACCCCCGACTCCCCGGACTCATGGACGGCGGCGACCTCGTGGGGACCGAGACCGGGACGGTCGACTGCGACGCGCACGGCACACTCGTCGCCGGGTTGATCGGTGCCTCGCAGGTACCCGGATCCGGTTTCTCCGGTGGCGCACCGGATTCGCGGATCCTGTCGATCCGGCAGTCGAGCAATGCGTACAGCCCCGTCGGCCAGGCCGACGAGGTCGACAACGCGGGCAACTCGGTCGGCGGATACGGAAATGTTGTGACGATGGCAACGGCGATCCGGCGTGCGGCCGACCAGGGTGCGACCGTCATCAACATCTCCGAGGTGGCGTGCAAGACCGCTGCGGAGGGGATCGGCAGCGGCGACCGGTACGTGGGGGCCGCCGTGAAATACGCCGTCACGGTGCGGAACGCCGTGGTGGTCGCGGCGGCAGGCAACTTCGGCTCCGGAGACTGCAAGATTCAGAATCCACCGGCCGACCCCCTTCGGCCCGGCGCCGATCTGTCGGACTCCGTGAGCACGATTGCCAGTCCCGCGTGGTACGACGACTATGTGCTCACCGTCGGCTCCGTCGACGCGAACGGGTCGGCGAGCGACTTCAGCCTGGCCGGTCCGTGGGTCGACGTCGCAGCGCCGGGAACCGGTTTGACGTCACTGCACCCGACCACCGGTGACCTGACGAATACGGTATACGGCCCCGAGGGCAACGCGGAGCCGGTGCAGGGAACGAGTTTCGCCGCCCCGTACGTCTCGGCGACAGTCGCCCTGGTCCGGTCGCGGTTCCCGCAACTGTCCGCACAACAGGTCGTGGCCCGTATCGAGGCCACGGCCCATGCCCCGGCAGAGGGGTGGAATCCGTCGGTCGGGCACGGGATCATCGACCCGCTGGCGGCAGTCACCGCCGACGTGCCGCTCGAGGATGCGACCGTCGATCAGTCGAGTTCCGTCGCGGTCGAGGCGCTTCCGGCCGCTGCTCCCCCGGACCATCGGCCACGCGATGTCGCTGTGGCGGCCACCGGAACGCTGGGTGCGCTGCTCGTGCTCGGCGTCCTGGCGTCGTTCCCGCTCCGCCGCCGGTTCCGCTCGTCGGCCGACCGGCACTGATCCGATCTGCTCCGCGGGGAGGGTGCGGACGCCTGAGCGAGTCCGTGCCCCTCCCCGGGAACTTCTACTTGGATCCTGACGCGACAGCAGCGGGGTCGAGGTCCGGTGCGACACCGTCGTGTGCGACGAGTGCCGACGACTTTCCGAGCGAGGGGCCCTGCGCAAGGAGGCCGAGTATCTGCCAGGGCGCGAGAGGCTGGGCGCCGTCGAGCCCCAACGCCTTGGCCGAGTCCTTGTCTGCGCCCTTGTCCGGGATGCCGAACCGAACTCCCGTGTCCGCGACGAAGAACCAGCTATCACGTCGCGTGCTCGTGGGCTCGATGCCGGTGGACTGCACGAAACCGCTGGTTCCCGGTTGTACATAAACTGTGTCGGCGTTGTCGCCCGCGCCGTCCGCCTGGGCCAGTTCGACCGCGCGGGCGTCGCCGGGAATCGGGAGGGAACGACCCGCGACCAGCGACAGTCCGGCCGCCGGACCACTCGCGCCGGTCTCGTCCGGTGCACGGAGAGGCGTCCAGGTCAGGCAGCTCACGGGTTTGTCGGAGGCACCGATGATCGTGGGCGCCGACTCGGGGAAACTGTCCACCGCAATCTGTTCCACGGAGGGGATCCGATTGGTGGCGTCCGGAGGGACGCTCGACATCTCCGTGTCGCCGTGCGAGTCCGACAGGAAGATCAGGTTCGCGACGGCCGAGCTGATCTTCTGGATTCCGTCGCGAAGCACCACGTAATGGGTGGTCTCGGAGCCGATCAGCGCGGTGAACACCGATCCCACGACCTTGTCCTGCAGCGGGTACCGGGGACTGCTCCCCGCCCCCGGAATGACGGGAGCCGCGAGTGGCGGCACCTCGGGGATGGCGTTGACAAACCCCTTGCTCACCGGTCGCGGCCGAGCGCCTTCGAGACCGAGCGCGCGGGTGATCGCCGGGTCGTCCAGGTCGACCCGTGCGCGCTTGCCTCCGTAGATCAGGTACGACGCATCGGAAGTCGACGCGAGCAGGGCCTGATCGCCGGCGAGGGTCCCGCCGCCGTCGGGGCCCTCCGTCTCACCGATGACGACCGATGTTGTGACGGAATGATTTCCGTCTGCCGCGATCGAATCACACACGGTCCACGGTGTCTTCGCCGCGGGATCTCCGGCCGGCAGCGCCGACGGCGCGCCGGGGATCCCGACGAGGGCACCCCGCGGGCGGGTATCGAGTTCGGATTCCTTGACGATCACCGGATTCTCGGACTTTCCGACGATGAGCCGGGCGGACGCGAGGTTCAGAACGGGGCGGAGTGTGTCGCCCATGACGACGAACATCGCGCCCGAATCCTTGCCGACGACGATCGACGCGTCGCCGATCTTGTCCTGCGGACGGAACAGCGCCAGCGCGGCGCACCCGGCGAGGCCGAGCGACGCGATCACGACCCCCACCGCGAGTGCGCGCGACTGCGACCGCATGGGGTCGTGCAACATTCGGACGTCGCGACGCACCAGGGCGTGCTCCATCCGTCTGACCAGAAATCGATACCCGTTGACCTGCCACCGGGTAGTGGGTGTTACAGCCATTGTTCCTCCCCCGTGCTGCACCGCGCTCGGGGGGACACGATACAGTTCGGTCGACAGTCTTCACGGCGGACGGGGTACGGGTCTGCCGGGTTCAGGTATTCGGGGGAGGAACCATGGACCGTTCACGCGTCACGCGCCGGCCGTCGTCTCTTCGGTTTTCGGCGACCGAGGTGGTCATCGCGCAAGTTCTGGGGGTGACCGGCGGGGTCGTGGCCTCGCTGTGCGGGCTGCTCTGGTGGGGCGCCGTCGCACTTGCCGTCGTCCTCGTCGTCGCCTCGCTCGTCCGGGTGGGCGGCTGGTCGAGCCTGGCCTGGGCCCGGACGTATTGGCGGTACTGCACCGAACCCGGCCGGACGGAGTCCCGCACCGTCGGTTTCCAGGCGCCGACCGGTCAGTCCGTCGGGCTCCGCTGGGACGGGGGGAACGTGGTTGCCGTCGTCGAGGTCCTGCCTCCCGCGGGGAGTCTCACCCAGATCACCCGTGACGGCTTTCAGATGACGCACGAACTGCCCGCCGAAGCGCTCGCCGCGTGCCTCGTGCAGCACGACATCTCGTTGACCGGAATCGACATCGTCAGCCATGGCTATCGCGCCGCGGCGGGCACACCCGCGACCGATGTGTACGACAGGCTGGTCGGTCCGCTCCCGGCGACCGCGACCCGGATGGTCTGGCTCGCCCTGCGATTCGACGCCACCGAGAGCGTCGCCGCGGTGGCGCGACGAGGCGGTGGCGAGGAAGGCGCTTCCCGCGCGATTACGATCGCGGCCGGCCGTGTCGTGCGCGCCCTCGCCGATTCCGGGTGCCGCGCGCGGATTCTCACCGCTCCGGAGATCGACTCCGCCGCGCTGCAGATCAGCCGCGGCGTCGACCCGAGGACCGTCACTCAGACGTGGAGACAGGCACCGTTGCCCGGAGTGTGCAATACCGGCTACGGTGTCGACCCGCGGTACCTGACGCGTGATCTGCTCGCGAAGCTGTGGGTTCCGTCGAGCCTCGGTACGACCGTGACGATCCGACTCCGTCCCAGCGGGCACGAAGGACAGGTGAAGGTCGGTGCGGCCTGCCGGGTGACCTCCCGGACGATGCCGGATCCGCTCGCGATTCCCGGGCTCGTCTCGATGCAGGGCAGGCACAAGGACGGGCTGCTGTCCAATCTCCCCGTCGCGATGGCGGACCTCGACGACGTGATGCCGTTGACCGACATGTCCGTCGAGGATCTGCGCGGCCTGCAGTTGCCCCCGGCGGGGTGCGGTCAGCTCATCGGCTCCGACGACTACGGCCACGGAATCACCGCTCGCATCGCGGGTCCCGGCGTCGGCATGGTCTATGTGGCGGGCGAACTGTACCTCGCCCAGCAATTGGTGTTCCGTGCCGTCGCGACGGGTGCCCGGGTGCTCATCCACACCGATCGGCCCGACGCGTGGTCGTCGTTGATCGATTCCATCGCCACGCCGGACCGATTGCGCGTCGCGGGTCACGACCCGCAGTCCGACAACAGGTTCAACACGGTGGTGTTCGACGGCGTCGACGCGCTGCCGCCCCGCGCCGGGGTCACGGCGATCTACCTGTACGGGGAGCCGAGTCAGTGGCCCGGCGCCGAACCGGATCTGTCCATCGTCCAGCCGAATGCTCTCGGCGACCGGATTCTTCTGTCGACCGGCGGGACGAGCATCGAACTGATGCTGGTCACGATCTCGTCGGAGACGGCGTTCATCGGACGCCCGCGTGCGGTGGAAGACTACCCGCCCGCCTACCAGTACTAGCCCGGATACGGCGTTCTCTCGCGCTGCAGGCGGACCGCCTCGGCCCACCACACCAGTTGGGCCAGCATGCGGTCGGCGGAGTCGATGGCGGCGCCGTCGGTGGTCTGCCCCTGGTCGTCGAATCTCTTGCGCACCTGGTGGAAGCTCACGCTCTGCCGGACCGACACCATGTGCAGTTCCGCCACCACCTGGCGTAGCTGTTCGGTTGCGCGGAGCCCGCCGGCCAGCCCGCCGTACGACACGAAACCGATTGGCTTCGAACGCCATTCGTGTTTGAGACTGTCGAACGCGGTCTTCAGTGCCGCGGGGTAGCCGTGGTTGTATTCGGAGGTGACGGCCACGAATCCGTCGGCTCGGCCCACCCGCTCGCGGAATTCGTCCGTCACCGGGGACTCGCCGAGATCCTGCGGCAAGGGCGTGTCTGCGAGGTCGATGACCCCCACGTCCAGTCCCGGGTACGCGCGCGCACGTTCGGCGAACCAGCCGGCGACGACGGGAGCGATCCGGCCGACCCTGACCGACCCGATGATGATCTCGATCCGGACGGGCTCTACTGCGATCACGAACACTCTCCTTCGTCCCGGGGCAATCCTGGAGGTCGGCGATCAGGCATCAGTCGCCGCAGCAGCCGCCGGGCACGGATCGAACGTCCCGGGTGATCTGGTTGCGTGCCGCCAGATCCGCGTCCTCGGGGTAGTCGACCCGCACCAGGGACAGTCCGTGCGCCGGGGCCACCAGAATTGAACTCGACCGCGACTTCTCCCGGAGGAGACCCTCGATCCAGCCGAGATCGCGTCTGCCCTCCCCCACGGCGAGAACCGCACCGACGAGACTGCGCACCATCGACCAGCAGAACGCGTCGGCGCTGACGAAGGCGGTGAACACGTCGCCGTCGCGGTCCCAGTCGAAACGCTGCAAATCGCGGACCGTGGTCGCGCCGTCTCTGCGTTTGCAGAACGCCGCGAAGTCGTGCAGTCCGAGCAGCATCGCGGATGCCGAGCGCATGAGTTCGAGGTCGAGGACCTTCGGATACGACACGGTGTCCCTGGCTCGGAGCGGGTCGGCACCGTAGACCGCCGATGTCAGGCGGTACTCGTAGTGCCTCCGCATCGCCGAGAACCGTGCATCGAAGTGTTCGGGCGCGAAGGAGATCCGCGTGATCCGCACATCCTTCGGCAGAAACCGCGCGAGCCTGCGGACCAGCCGGGACGGGTCGTCCGGCAGGGCGTCCACCGGAACGTCGACGTGCGCGACCTGACCGATGGCGTGGACGCCGGCGTCGGTGCGCCCCGCCACCGTGAGCTGCAACGGCGTGCGCAGGACGGCGCCGAGCTTCTCTTCGATCTCCCCGCACACGGTGCGCAGGCCGTTCTGGCGGGCCCACCCGGAGAAGTCCGTCCCGTCGTACGCGATGTCCAGGCGCAAGCGACGGGTCTCATACGAAACGGGCCCGCCGTCCCTCGGGGGGACGACGGGCTCGTTCGATTCAGCGTGTGCCGAAACCAAGTGGACTAGTCCTTCTTGGCCTCTTCGGCCGCCGAGGCATCCTTCGCCTCTTCGGCTTCAGCCGCGTCGGCCGCGGTGGCGGACTCGTCCTCGATGGCCTCGACGACGGCGTCAGCGTTCTCGACCTCGGCGTCGGTTGCCTCGGCCTCGACGGCCTCGACGACGTTCTCCTCGGCGGGGGCGGCAGCCGGCGCATCCTTCGACGCCTTCACGCGACGAGCGCGGTCGGCCTCGGAGGTGACGGTCTTCTCCTTGACGAGCTCGATGATCGCCATCGGCGCGTTGTCGCCCTTGCGGGGGACCGTCTTGATGATGCGGGTGTAGCCGCCGTCACGATCGGCGTAGAACGGGCCGATCTCCGCGAACAGGGTGTGCACGACATCCTTGTTGCGGATGACCTTCAGAACCTCGCGACGGTGAGCCAGGGTTCCGGCCTTGGCGTGCGTGACGAGCTTCTCGGCGTACGGGCGCAGGGCCTTGGCCTTGGACTCCGTGGTGGTGATGCGGCCGTGCTCGAAGAGCGCGGTAGCCAGATTGGCGAAGATCGCCTTCTGGTGCGAAGCCGACCCGCCGAAGCGGGCACCCTTCTTGGGCTTGGGCATGATGATCTCCTAGTAAAGGACCGTGAGCTACAGCTGTTCGGTCTCGGCGTAGTCCTCGGTGCCCTCGGCATCACCGAAGGAACCGGCGTCCGTGTCGCTCCACGTTCCGGTGGCGGCGTCGTAGCCGGCAACGGTGGTGGGATCGAAGGACGCGGGGCTGTCCTTGAGGGCCAGGCCGAGCGAATGCAGCTTGACCTTCACCTCGTCGATGGACTTCTGTCCGAAGTTGCGGATGTCGAGCAGATCGGACTCGGTACGGCCGACAAGCTCACCGACGGTGTGAACACCCTCGCGCTTGAGGCAGTTGTAGGAACGGACCGTCAGGTCCAGGTCCTCGATTGGCAGTCCGAACGAAGCGATGTGATCGGCCTCGGCGGGCGAGGGTCCGATCTCGATGCCTTCTGCTTCGACGTTCAGCTCACGGGCCAGGCCGAAGAGCTCAACCAGGGTCTTGCCCGCAGAAGCGAGCGCGTCCCGAGCGGTGATGGAGTTCTTGGTTTCCACATCGAGCACGAGCCGATCGAAGTCGGTGCGCTGCTCGACACGGGTGGCCTCCACCTTGTAGGTGACCTTGAGCACCGGCGAGTAGATCGAGTCGACCGGGATACGGCCGATCTCGGCGCCGGACGCCTTGTTCTGGACGGCGGGGACGTAGCCGCGACCGCGCTCGACGACGAGCTCGATCTCCAGCTTTCCCTTGTCGTTCAGGGTGGCGATGTGCAGATCCGGGTTGTTCACGGTGACGCCGGCCGGGGGCACGATGTCGCCTGCGGTCACAGCGCCGGGGCCCTGCTTGCGGACGTACATGGTGACCGGCTCGTCCTCTTCGGAGCTCACGACGAGACCCTTGAGGTTCAGGATGATGTCGGTGACGTCTTCCTTCACACCGGGAACTGTGGTGAACTCGTGCAGAACGCCGTCGATGCGGATGCTGGTGACAGCAGCGCCGGGAATCGACGAGAGCAGCGTACGGCGGAGCGAATTGCCGAGGGTGTACCCGAAGCCTGGCTCGAGGGGCTCGATGACGAACTTCGAGCGGTTGTCAGCGATGACCTCTTCGGTCAACGTGGGTCGCTGAGAAATGAGCATTGGATTTCCTCCTGTACGGGCGTCCGCTATTTGACGCCCACGATGGGAAAGGCACTTCGTGCCCGTGCGCCTTTCCGGTAGTCGGAACTACCG
>NZ_JBHUSF010000155.1:0-19957 GCF_042673295.1 Rhodococcus sp. NPDC057014 | reverse complement strand
GAGACAGGGACCACACCGTGCCCGCGTACGCGATCGAGGAGCGGCGGGACCGACTGCAGCGCAAGTTCACCGAGGCGCTCTCGCTCGCGCGGCCGCTGGCCAGCGTCAACCAGCAGGCGCTCGAGGCGCTGCACCCGGGACAGCAGGTGGAGTACCGCTACAAGTTCACGTCGGTGCCGTTCCTCAACCTGCCGGTCGCGGACACGCTGTCGCAGGTGCTGCAGAAGGACCCGATGATCGATCACGAGACGGAGGGCGAGTTCGCGCGGCTGCTGTCCGACGAGGACCGGCTCACCCGCATCGACATCTTCGGCTCGTACCCCAACTACTCCCCGCTGGCGTACGACTCGGTGCTCGGACCCGCCGCGAAGCAGTGGGCGGATTCGACGCCGGCGCAGCAGGAGTCGTTCTGGCGGTGGCGCCGGTCGCGTCCGCTGGCCGCCTCGCTGCCGATGCACCGCGACGAACGCCGCGCGATGACCGCCGGGTGGTTCCTCGGTCTGGCGATCGGGCAGGTGCGGTTGCCCGCCGCCCCCTACGACGAACCGGTCCGGGTGTGGGACGCCGGCATCGGCGACTGGGTGGACTTCCCGAACCCGCTGCTCACGCCGCCGTCGCGCTTCACGGTGAGCAACGACTGGCTTCCCGCGGTGCTCGAATCGGTGTTGCTGGCGATGGCGCAGTCGCACGAGCCGCCGGTCATGCACTCGATGCTGCCCTACCGGGCGTTGCGCGCGGTGTACGACTCGTCCGCGGAAGACCCGGTCAGCGGCATCCACGAGGTGTCGGCGAAGGTGCGGCTCACCGACTGGCTGCGCACGGGTGTTCCGGTGACCGGCTGGCAGTCGCAGGTGGAGAACACCGGACCGGAATTCTCGGTCGCCGAGCGGGCCGGCAATGCCGTCGCGTGGCTGTCCAGGATCCGTGACCTCATCGGCGAGCACTACATGGAACCCGGGCAGGACGGGGCGCCCGGCGGTGGCGCACTGTCGGTGGTCGGGTTGCGGGAGCATGCCTCGCAGACTCCGATCTTCCGGGACATCGCACCGGACGTGTATTGGGCGACGGGCGAATTGATCGGCCTCGTCGAGGAGTGCAAGGCGCGTGCGGAACGGCCGGAGCAGCCGAACCACGCTCCGGTACTCGCAGCGGCACCGACCGCGATGGCGCACGCCCTCGTCCTCCCCGACGCCGGTCAGTTCTGACATGAGCGTGTTGACGGTGTTCCTGGCGGCGGACGGTCCGGCGCAGGGTGTGCGGGACGTGCTCCGAGACCTGTCCGCGGCCGGGCTGGTGTCGCCGTTCCTGTGGATCGACGACACCGCGGTGCTCGCCGACAGCACCCGACTGCGCGCGCGGGAAACCACGGCGGGCGCCGACACGGCGGTGGTCCTGCAGGACGTGCTGGCGTCGCGGCGCATCGACCGGGTGCGGATCTGCGTTCTGGTCGCCGGCACAAACCAGGTCGATCCGGAGTCGGTGCGGTTCGTCTCCGAGCTGCTCACGTCGAATTCCGGGGGAGCGCGGTCCAGCCGGCTGCGACTGCTGGTGCGCCGCCCCGGCGACGCGGACGCGGGCGTCACCACCCTCGCCGGCTGGCACAACCTGCTCATCGCCCCCGAGGACTCGCGCGGACCGGGGATGGGACACGAATCGCTGGCGCCGACAGCCGATCCCCTCGCCGTCGGGCGGCACGCCGCCCCGGTAATCGCCGGTGTGACCGGGCTGTGGAACGACGCGCAGCACGCCCCGTTCGACGACGAACCCGTGCTCCCCGGCAACGCGCTGCGGGTGGTCCGGTCCTACTACCGGCGTCTGGACACCGCGCGCGCCGAACACGACCTCCGCTCGGAGCTGCTCGATTTCGGCGGGCTGATGCCGTTGCCGCACGACGCCGGCACCAACGTGCTGTACGCCGACGACGTCGCGGCGGCGACGTCGACTATGGCACGCGCGTTGTGGCGCAAGCACAGTGCTCTGCTCAGCGGTGAACGCGCGGAGGCACCGGGCGCGGTCGAGCCGCGCACCATCCAGTTCGTGCAGGCCCTGCGGATGTTCTTCTCCTTCCTGTTCGCGGTGCTGCGGAACGCGCCGGCCCAGTGGGTCGCGCGGGTGGCCAACCGGGCGTCGGCGTCGGTGGCGTCGGCAACCCAGACCACCCTGTTCGGATCCACCCGCGGTGCCTACCGCGTCGTCGTGGGCGGTGTCGACGCGGACGGGCACAAGGTCGCGTGGACCGACTACGAGGCGGCGTCCAAGCAGATCGGCGCGATGCTCGACGCGGCCGGCGCCACCCCGCAACCGGTGACCCCGGACCTGTCGGCGCTGTGGCGCGACTACGCCCGCGCCGCCCTCACCCTGTCGGACGCCAGTGAGCGATCCGCCGGTCTGCCGCCGGTGCAGGTGGGCGCCCACCGGGCGATCCTGCGGACGGCGTCGGACGTGGTTCCCGGCCCGGGCGACCGGTTCACGGACATCCCCGGAATGGTGTCGGCCACGCTGAGCCTGCACGCCGTGGAACCGGCGGACATTCTCGGGGTCACCGAAACCCGGGAACGTCTGCGGGAATTGGAGCAGGACCCGACCATCGGACTCGACGCCCGGCGGACGAGTTCCGCACTCGGTGTGTGGTGGAGCCGGAAGCAGCGCAGTTTCGCGGTGTCGTTCGGATCGATCCTGACGAGCCGCCTCGACGCCACCGTCAACGAGTCCCGGGTGCTGCTCGAGCGCCTCGACACGTCGGAGCAGCGGCAGAACCTCGCGGAGGCCTGCGCGGAGCAGCAGGCACACATGTTCCGTCGCGTGCGCATCGCGACCGTGCTCTCCCTCCTGCTCGCCGTCGCCGCCGGAGTATTCGCGTGGCGCGAGATCATCTCCTGGTGGTGGGGTGGCCCGGCGATCGCCGTGTGCGTGCTGGCGTGGGCCGCGGTAGTGGCCATCGTGTGCCAGCGCACCCAGCAATTCCTCGAACGGCTGCTGGTCGAGCGGGACGCGGCCGCGCGCGCCGACGCCGCGGATCGGGCGAATCTGCGTGTCGCGCTTCGGGAGATCGAGCACCTCACCGGGGCTTATCGGCAGTTCCTGTCGTGGAGCCGTGCCCTCGGCGCGTTCCTGGCCGAACCGCTCGGTGTCAGTGCGCAGACGCGAACGACGTCACGCACCGTGGGGTGGGGGTTGCCCCGGCACACCGCGATCGCGTCCGGGACGCCCAGCACCGGGCAGGTGGAGCGGGTGGCGGAGGCCCTGCGCCGCGACCTGTTCACGGTCGGGTGGCTGACCGACCCCTGGGACACCGTGCTCGGTTCGGCAGGCGCGGCGCTCGGCTCCGCCGGCCACGACATCGACCGGGACCCGGGTCTGCTGGCCGCGAAGCCCGGTGCCGGCTCCGGTTCGGCGCTGGACGAGTGGTCGCAGCGGTTCGATCAGGGCACGGTCCGCGCGACCGGTGCCGCCGTCCTATGGCAGCGGGCTCTCGCCGAATTGACGGGAACCCGAGAAGAACTCGTCCACGGACTGCTCGAGACCGTCGAATACTTCGACGGGGGAGCGCCGCGGCGGGTCGGGGTCGACGAGTTCGTCGCCGGAATCGGCACCGAGTCGGACGGTGTCGCGTTCTTCGACCGGTCGATCTTCAGTGACACGGCGTCGACCAAGGGCCTGTCCGCGGTGTCGGGCGAGACGGTGACCCGCGTGCGTGTCGGCTGCGGGCTCGTGGCCGTCACGACCCAGTACACCGACGGACTGTCGGACGAGGATCTGCGCGCGACCCACGGCCGTCGCGCCGACACGGTGGAGATGCAGCGGATCCCCGAGTTCGAATTGCGTCCGGCCCGGCAGACGTCGACCGCCCCCGACAGTGCCGTGCGAACCGCATTCGTCGTCCCGGTCGTCGACGGCCTCAACTTCTGAAAGCGAGTGGAACCGTGACCGAGGTTGCCTCCCCAGCAGTGTCCGATGGTGCCCTCGCGGCGCTGCAGCAGTGGCGACAGCAGCAGATCGAGGACGGCAGGCTGCGCCCGGGCGTCGTCAAGGACACGCATCTGCAGCAGATCCTCCGATCGAACCGGCGCACCGCCGAGGAGATCGAACCGATGCTGCCCCGGCAGGCGAAGCCGTTCGTCGACGACGTCGTCGCCCTGCTGTCGTCCGCCCCCGCCGCGGCGACCACCCGCGCGTCCGAGCCGGCCCGACCCGCAGCGCCGCCGCCGGTCACCGAACCCGCACCGGGCAGCGAGCACGTGGTCTCGCTCCGCACCGAGGACTTCTGCGAATTCCTGCACGCCGACTCGGATCACCCCGTCGGAGCGGTGACGATCAGCACCGAACCCACCGGCGGGCACCTGCTCGAGTGGGAGCCGACGCCGGCGCAGGCGGGGCAGACGGTGCTCTACCGCGTCGTGTCCGGCGAGAACCACCGCGCCTACAAGCCCGAGGCCGGCCGGCTCGTCGGCGTCACCCGGGGCACCGTTCTCGTCGACACCGAACCCCCGGCCGCCGCGGTGCGGCACCTCCAGGTCTGGTGCCATGTCGGACGCGACGAGCGGGACGCCGTCCGACGGCAGCCCGTCCTCATCGCGGAAGGCCACATCCTCAGTCCGGTCACCGAATTCATCGTGATGGAGGACGAGGGGGCCGTCATCGGCCAGTGGAGTGCGTGGCCCACAGTCACCACCGTGCGCGTGCTCCGCATCCCACTCGACGGCAGTGTCCGCGTCGACAACGACCAGCGGCACCGCATCCTCGCCGACCAGGCCAACCTCGGCGGGTTCGTCGATCGCGACGCCCGCCGCGGGCAGCGCTACCTCTACCGCGCGATCTGCGAGGTGGAGGTGGACGGGCACACGCGGCTGTCGGCGGTCGCGCAGGCCGAGATCGCGGTGTCGGCGGTGCTCGAAGAGGTCGAGGATCTGCACGTCACCACGCACGGCGACAGCGACAACCTGCGGTTCGATCTGCAATGGACGCCACCCGGCATCGGCGCCGTGATGCTGTACCGCACGGAGTCGGCGCCGCGGGCCGGTCTCGACGGCGCGGTGCTCGCCGCCGACGCTCTGGAACTGTCGGGTGGACTTCCCGGTTCCGCGCGGCTGGTGCACCCGGCCGTCGCGGGCGAGGACGGCACGCACCGGATGACGGACGTGTCGTGGCCGCGCGGCTGGGTGCGCGCGTACTTCACCCCGGTGACATCGCTGGACGGGCAGGTTCAGGTGGGGCGCACGTTCATCGCGACGCGGCCGCTGCCGCCGCTGCGGGACGTCCGGATCGTCGAACGCTGCTCCGAGCAGGTGCTCACGTTCCCGTGGCCGGAGGGTGCGGCGTCGGTGTCCGTGTACCTCAGTGCGCCGGAGATTTCCGCCGAGCACGCCATCGAGCAGCGGCCGATGGCCGAGATCTCCCGCTCGACCTACGACCGGGACGGTGGACTGCATCTGCCTGAACCGCTGCCTCCGCGTGGATGTTCCGTCCACGTCGTCCCCGTCGCCTACACGGCGGGTGAGCGGATCGTCGGAATCCCGGCCACCGTCGAGTATCCGGGTCTGCTGCGCATCGAGTACCGGCTGGAGACGAAGCGGTCGCCGACCGGGAACGCCGCCACCGCCGTCATCCGGCTCGCATCCGAACTGGAATTGCCGACGGCACCGCCGTTCGTCGTGGTGTTCAACGCCGGACGGTTGCCGCTCAGTGCCCGCGACGGCGAGCCGCTCGAGGTCCGCGGCGACGGCCAGACCACGGCCGGGGCCCGCAGTTTCCACCCGCGCGGTCTGCGCAAGGAATTCGGGCAGCCCTGGACGGCCGACGTCTCCGGCAGGGTCGGATTCCTCCGCGTCTTCGCCGATGTGCGGCCGGAGACCAACCGGACGCTCGCGCTGATCGATCCGCCGGTCGATCAGCTTCGCCTGCTCGATCTTCCGCCCGGACCGGTGGAATGAGCGCACCGCAGCAGACACCCGGACCGCCGCGGTTCGGTCAACTCACCTACACGTCGTTCGACGCCCCCGACCGGGGCCGGGCGGGCGGCGGCTGGCAGGTCAAGGACGTCAGCGACGGCGTCAGCGCCGCCGAGCAGGAATTCATGCGCGCCGGTGTGGCAACCCGATTCGACTCCCCGCAGGCGCTGCCGCAGTTCCCCACCCCGGCCGACATCGCGGCGCGCCCGCGGCGCCTGGTGTACGCGCCGACGGAGACCGGCGGCTGCTACTGGCACACGGTGCCCGCCGGCGCCGACGCGTCGGGTCGGCCCGGCAACGTCTTCGCGCACGTCGTCGTCGACCGCGCCCCGGACACGTCCGTCCGGCCCGTCGAACGGTGGGGTTCGCCCGACTGGCTCACACCGTACGGCGCGGACGCGGTCGCGGCCGCCGAACTCCCGGGCAGCGCGCCGGCGCCGGCCGGAATGATCGATCGCGCAGCAGTTCTCGACTTCCTGCTCGATCCCGGAACGTGGCGCGTCGGTGTGCTGGGTCTGCTGCTGGACGCGGTGGACCAGGCGATGCACGGCGGCCCGCGTGTCGTGCTGGGATGCGCCGACGCGGAGCACGCGGCCCGGTGGATCGGCGCGCTCTCGCACTTCATGTCGCCCGGTGCGGCGCAGACATTCGGCTGGTCGACCTTCGACCGCAGCTCGACGGTCGTCGACACCCTGTCCCGGGGCGTGCACCTGGCCTGCGTGCCGGCGCGCGACGCCGTGGACGCGGTGGACGGCTGCGTCGTCCTCAATGAGGCCGACACCCCCGACCTCGGCGAATGGGGCGGGGAACCGCACCGGACGGCGACGGGGCAGCAGGTGCCGGTTACGGCGTGGTCGGTGCTCGCACAGACCGTGCTCGTCGATCCCGGCAGCGCCCGACGCGCACTCGACCACCAGGACACCCTGGCCACCGCCGTGGGCGACCGCGACCTCGCCGGTGCCTGGCCGCTCGCCATGGCCGTGCTCACGAATCCCGAACTCCACGACGCCCTGCCCGAGGCCACGGCCGTGGTGCTCGCGCAGTCGCCGGACACGCTGTCCGCGTTCCCCGACGAGCTCGCGGTCGTCGCGCACGTGGTGGACGAACACCTGCCCGGAAACATGGGCGAGGCGTGGCGGGTGGTCGCGGACTGGCAGCAGAATGCCCGACCGGCACCGGTGGTGTGGGACGTGGCCGGACGGGTGCTCACGTATCGGGCGCTCGCCGACGGCGAGTGGATCCGAGCCTCCGGACCGGCAGAGTTCGCCCTGTTCGAGACGTGGCCGCATTCCGAGGATCTCGAGCGGGCAGCGGAGAAGGTCCTCTCGACGCTCTTGCAGGGAACCGACCCCGCTACGGCCGCGCACGATGCCGTGAAGACTCTCGACCTGCTCCTGCACGCACACCTCGTCGGCGACTCCGGGCACGACCTCGCCACCGAGCTGCTCGACCGCGTCGTCGTCCCGGTCCTGTGTGATCACGAGGCGGGCCCCGCGCTGGTCGCCGGGCTCGGTGCCGTCGGAACCGACACCTGCCGTCTGCTGCAGTCGGCCGTGGCCGGTCATCCGGTGTTCGCCGGCCGCCCGCTCGGCACCCGGCTCGCGCCCGACGTTCTGCGCTGGCTCGTCGACGAGGTGCGCGTACCGACTGCCGAGGAACTGACCGCGGCGCCGTCATGCTGCGCCGAACCGCTGTGCGCTATCGTCGCCGACGCGGTGTTCTCGGTGGTCAAGAGCGGCACCGCGGTGCACAAGAAGGCATGGGAAGGCTATGCGCCGTCGGCCCTGTGGCGGTCGATCTACGAAGCGAGCGCGGGCGGCTGGGCGCCGAGCGACGTCGATGCGCTCGTCGACGCCTACGACTGGACGGTCGCGCAGTGGTGCGAACTCGTCGGCGCGTTCCCCGATCACGTCGCACCCGGGTTCCTGCTGCCGGTTCTCGTGCTCGAGCCGTGGGGACCGGAGGTGGAGATGATCGTCAAGCACCTCGACGCGAACCGCACCGGCGCCTCGGTGGGCTCTCGCGCCACGCATCCCGTCGACGCACTGGCGGTGTCGTGGGCGCTCATCCGGGCGCAGGATCAGTGGGACCGGATCGACTACCCGAGGCTCCGCCGCGCACTCGAACGGCACGGCTGGCCAGTTCTCAAGGACTACGGCGACGCCTGCCCGGCGCAGCTACCTCAGGATCTCCTCGTCCGCCTCGCCGTGGTCGCGGTCGCCGGGTTCCAGTTCTTCCCGCCGCACAACGGCACCTACATGCCGACGATGCCGGCGGGTCACGTCGAGGCGTTGGCGCGTGCGGTGGATCAGGACTCGGATTTCGCGGTCACCGCCCTCGTCGATCTGGTGCGGAGCGGTGCCCTCAACGAGCACTGGGTGATCCGGTCGGCGGTGCTCAGCTCTCCGGCGGCCCCGCATATCGAATCGGTGCTGAACCGGGACGACCTGCTCTGCCGGCTCCAGGTCGGGCCGGCGCAGGCGCGACGGTCGCTGCTCGAGCAGGTCGCGGCGATCGTCATGGGCGACGGCGACTACCGCGGTCCCGTCGGCACCTTCGAGGTGTCTGCGTCGCTGCGCGCGGAGATGCGGGAACGCCACGACGTCGCCGATCGGTTCCGGGCAGGCGACGCGTATGCGCGGTTCGCGTCGAGTTGGCTCGAGGACGTCGAATCAGGGTTCGTGCTGCTCGCTCACGAACGGTCGGGTCGGCGATGAGCGGGACGACAGTACGCATGCGCACCGCATGCAGGGGAAAGGGATCGAACTGATGTCGGGATATGTGCTGAACGGTGCGGGCCGCGTCGAACTGCCCAATCGGCCGCTCGCGGTCACCGTGGCCGCGGCCACGACGGCCGTCGCGGTGCGCGCCACGCTGCCCGACGGCAGGCCGGCCGAACCGGCGCTGTATCCGCGGGTCGGCCTGCTGATCCTGCCGCGGGTCGACACCGAGATCGTCGTCGTCGCCCGGCCGGACGGCGAGACCGCGGCCTTCCCGGACGGGACCGTGCTGCAGGTGACGATCGGCGTCGACAGCAGTCGCGACCTCGACTCCGAGCGCGCCGAGCTGACCCCCGTCGACGTGTCGGGGCTGCACCAGGTGGAGTTGGCGACGATCGCCCCCGCGGGCCCGAGGCTCGCGATCACCGCCCGCCGCACCGCCGTCGACGTGTCCCTCACCGACGTGGGTTCCCGTGCCCGGTCGGCCGCGCGCAGCGCCCTCGCGCTCGACCGGCTGCCCGAACCGCGCCGATTCGACGTGGAGGTCGACGTCGACACCACCATGTCGATGCTCGCGCGCATCGACGACGGCAGCATCCGCACGGTGATCGACGTCCTCTCCGGGGTCGCGGCCGTGGTGGGCACCCGGGAAGAGCTGGCGGTTCGGCTGATCGGCCATGCGGTGACGACCATGCCCGTCACGGAACTTCGGGACGTCGCGAATCAGGTTCAGGCCGAACTCGACTCGGCCGCCCTCGGGATGGGGTTCCGTTCGGCGGCCGTCGACCGGAGTGAGCGCGACACCCGCACCCTGGCCTTCACGGTGACCGATGCCGTGCCTGCCGACTGGGACGGTGCGTGCACCGACACCGTGATTCGCCATCTCGTGCTCGTCGGGGACACGGCCCAGAGTGGGCCCGGTGTCACCGTGGTGTCATCGAGTGCGGTGCCCGAGCTGTCGAGTCTGTCTGTAGTGGTGACCTCGCTTCTGGCCGATGTGTCGGCGAGCTTGTTTTCGGAAGGCGTACGACAATGACGAAGTGCCCGCGGTGTTTCACGGCCCTGACCGGTGACCGGTATGCGTGGACGGCGGTGGCCCCGACGGAGGTCGAGGTCGACGACGTCGCCACCAAATACCACGGCAGCCAGGTGCGGTCGGGGAAGGTCTTCGAGCTCCAGCGTCCGGCCGACGCCGGCGACGACTGGGCCCCCGAGGACGACTACGCGACGGGGAAGGCCGGCGGGCCTGCCGTGGAGGTGTGCCCGCAGTGCCACTTCCGGCTGCCCGCCGGGTGGCGCGACGGTCGCGCCGCGTGCATCGCGATGGCCGGCGCACGTGCCACCGGAAAGACCGTGTACATCGCGGCTTTGGTGAAGACGCTGCAGTTGCTGGGGGAGCGGCTGAACCGGGTGGTGGAACCCGCCACCGGTGAGACCGAGGTGAATTTCCGTGAGCACTACGAGCGGCCGCTGTTCGAGGAGCGCGGCATCCTCGAGTCGACACCCGCCTCGCACACCGGCAACCCGTATCAGCGGGAGCCGCTGATCTTCAGCCTCGGCCCGGGCCTGCGGGACGACACCCGGCAGTACCTCGTGATCCGGGACGTGGCAGGGGAGGACCTGGAGAACCCCGGCAACGTGGACGCGACGCACATGCAGTTCTTCGCGCAGGCCGACGGTGTGGTGTTCATGTTCGATCCGCTGAAGGTCGAATCGGTGCGGCAGCAGCTGCACGACCTGGTGCCGGCACAGGAACGCGTCGGCGGCGACCCGCGGTCGGTGCTGCGCACGGTGCTGTCGATAATCGGTACCGGGACCCCGAACCTGGCCGTGGTGCTGTCGAAGTTCGATGCGCTGCAAGCCCTCGAGCGGGTTGAAGGCAGCGACTGGAGCGAGATCATGTCGCAGCGGGGCGCCGCCTTCCTGCGCGACCCGAGCTTGCAGCGCGCGCCGTACCACGAGGTGGACGGGCAACTGCTGCACGAAGAGGTGCGCAGCCTCCTCGACAAACTCGAGGCGCGGTCGATGGTGATGTCGGTGGACCAACCGCCCGCCGGCAACGCCCTGCCGAGCCGGTTCTTCGCCGTCTCGGCACTGGGCGAATCACCCGTCGGAGATCGACTCCACGACAGCGGGATCTCACCCTTCCGATGCCTCGACCCCGTGCGCTGGATCCTCACGCAGCGTGGGGTGTGGGTGTAGTGGTGGCACGAGACGTAACAACAAGTTCGGACGAGTCAATGGCAGGAATTCGCATGATCAATACCGAAACGCCGCGTGAGTCGGAAGTGTGCTGGTTTGTCGGCGCAAGTTACGGCGGAAGCGTGGATCAGCTCCCGAGGTTCCTCGCGCAGGGGATCTGGGAGAACGGGTACACGGATAAGCATTTGGAGAAGGTTCGGTCGATTCGGCCTGGTGAGCGGATCGCGATCAAGTCCTCCTATGTCCGAAAGAACGATCTTCCGTTCGACAGCCGCGGCGAGTCGGTGTCGGTCATGGCGATCAAGGCGATCGGAGTAGTAACCGCCAATCATGGTGACGGTCGGCGCGTCGACGTCGAGTGGACCGAGATCGACCCGAAGCGTGAATGGTACTTCTATACGAATCGCGAGACGATTTGGAAGGTGGAACCTGGGGAGCCGTTCAAGGATGCACTGATCGACTTCGCCTTCAACGGAACTTCGCAGGATATCGACCGTTTCCGGAACTCCGACTTCTGGCGGGACCGGTTTGGTGACGAGCTGGTCGAGGAGCCGGAGGAGTGGCCCCGCCGCGTCGAGTTCTACGAAGCCGTGGCTGATGCGCTCCTTCCCTATCGCGACAACCGTGCGAAGCTCGTGGCGGGCTTGCATGAGATCGACGATCGAATCAATGTGGCGATGAACCTCGAGGATCGCTTCGCGGATGGCACGACAGGTCCGCTGACCGACATCTGCCCGTTCACGGTAATCGGCCTATTCAACCGTGGAACCACGGAAGAGAATCGACATCTCATCGCGGCAGAGGTCGCAGCGCTCCTCGGAGTCACCGTGCCGGTGCCGTCCTCGTTCGTGGGCGTTCCGCAGTTCAACAACCAGAGCTCGTGGTTGTTTCGCTTCGCTGATTCGCGAGGCCCGGACGACATCGACACCCTGTGGAACCTGTTCGCGGCGGTACTGGCGTTTACGGATGACTCGGCCGTTGAGGACGACGCCGAAAGGTTGACTGAGTCCGTTGTCGAGGCGTTCGATTCTGCACGGAAGCTTCCCGTTGGCGCAGCGCAGCTGGGGAAGGTCCTCCACTGGGTGCGACCGTGGCAGTGCATCAGCCTCGACCTGAAGACTCAGTCGTATTTGCGAAACGTACTCGGGATGGACTTCAGCAGATACAACATTTCCACGGGATTCACCTGCGAGGATTACTTCCAACTGGGCGGCGATCTCATCGACATTCTCGAGAGCGAGACCAGCTCGGTGCACAGCTTCCCTGAAGTCACCCTCGCGGCGCTGACCGCTGACCGCTGACGACGAGACGGATCCCGTATCTGCCGACGAGACGCCTACCCCGATCGAGACCTCGTACACTGTCGACTCGATTATCGAGGAGGGGTGTTTTCTTACGCGGGAGCGACTCGATGAAATGTTGGAGAAGCTCCGCACAAAGAAGAACGTCATCCTGCAGGGCCCGCCGGGTACCGGAAAGACCTGGCTCGCCAAGCGGCTCGCATACGCACTGATCGGCAGCAAGAGCCGGGCCACGCTGCGTACGATGCAGTTTCACCCCAACATGTCGTATGAGGACTTCGTCCGAGGTTGGCGTCCGAGCGGAGACGGCCGGCTCACATTGGTGGACGGACCCTTCCTCGAGACGATTCGCGCAGCGATATCGGCGCCGTCCGTTGACCACGTCCTCGTGATCGAGGAGATCAACCGCGGGAACCTGGCACAGATTTTCGGTGAGATGCTGACTCTGCTCGAGGCCGACAAGCGCACTCCCGACGAGGCACTTCACCTCAGTTACCATCACGATGGCGAACGACCGGTGCACATCCCGTCGAACGTCTACGTCATCGGGACGATGAATGTCGCGGATCGTTCGCTTGCCATCGTGGACATCGCATTGCGACGCCGATTCGCCTTCTTCGATTTGGAGCCCGCCTTCAATTCTTCGTGGCGGCGGTGGGTGACGGAGATGGCAGGATTGGACAGTGGTCTCGTCACGAAGATCGAGCAAAGAATGGGCGTGCTCAATGAACAAATCGCCGATGATCGCGGGCTGGGCAAGCAGTATCGAGTTGGCCACAGCTACGTGACACCCCATGCGGCGGCCGTTCGGCCGAATGCTCAGCAGTGGTACCGCCAGGTCGTGGAGAGCGAGATAGGTCCACTCCTGGACGAGTACTGGTTCGACTCGCCTGAAACTGCGGCGGCGGCACGGGCGGCGCTCATCGAGGGTCTGTAATGGACATCGCCAGCGAGGATGGTCAGCATGGGTACGTGCTGAGCGGTTCCACCCGGATCCCGGTCCGAAACATCTGGTTGTTGATGTTGTACGCGTCGAAGCTGTATCAAGACGAGAAGTTGGAGCGTGCCGGAATCGAGGATCGGGCGGACGACATTCCGGACCTGGTCGCCGATCTTCTCGCCACCGAGGTCGAGCGTCGCCTGCATCGGAATCTGACACATGGCTTTCGTGAGCGGCGCGCCAACCTGTCTCGGGTACGGGGGCGTATCGATTTGTTGGAGACGGAGTCTCGTCAACTGCTTCGGCAGGGGCTGGTTGCATGCCGGTTCGACGACCTCACGGTCGACACACGACGCAACAGGTACGTGAGGGCAGCGCTGGAGACAGCAGTACGACGCGCCCGTAGCTCAGACGTGCAGAATCGGTGCCGAACGCTGGCTTCGACGATGAGATCCCTGGGTGTGCAGGGTGTTCGTCCCAGTGTAGGAGAGATGTCGCGGGAGTCTCTCGGCCGGAACGACGCGGATGATCGGCGAATGATGTCCGCGGCGCGTCTAGTCTTCGATCTCCAGATTCCGACGGAGACGACGGGATCGGAGACGTTTGCTCGCCCAGGGCGCGGTGACGGCCTGCGTGACCTGTATGAGAAAGCGGTTCGCGGCTTCTACTCCGCAACGCTGAAGGCGCCGTGGTCAGTGCAGCCGACGAGGATCCGACATTGGCCGATCGAAGCTGCGACTACGCGGATCGGCGCTCACCTCCCGCGGATGGAGACCGACACGGTCCTCGAGAACCGGCTCCAGAATCGGCGAGTCATCGTAGAAACAAAGTTCACGAGCAGCGTGGAGAAGGGGCGACACGGCGGCGAGCGGTTCAAGACCGGTCATATCTACCAGCTTTATGCGTATGTGCGAGCGCAGTCGGAGAAAGATCCGCTCGCCCGCCACACGACTGGCGTCCTGCTGTATCCCGCCATTGAAGGTGACCTGAACGAGGCGATGGTGGTCCACGGGCACGTGATCCGGTTTATGAGTGTTGATCTCGCTGCCACTCCATCGACGATCAAGGCGCAGCTGGACCGGGTGATCGACGATGTCAGCATCGGGCCGGACGGCGACCTCTGCGTCGACGACGGGACTTCCTGTTCGCGTGTAGTTCACGGACCTGTCCAAACCACCGGTTACTGAAGGTCCTGTGAGGAGACACGTTGGCGCCGAGTTCAATATCTGAGTTCATCGATCCGGCCGATTCATCGTTGGACGAGCAATGGAAATCCGTTCTTGCTCGCAAGGTCGTTCCTGCCGGCACTCGTCAGGTGAGGTTCGTCCCGTGCGAAGTGGTGTTGTCGCTGTGCGCATCGCTGTTGGTCGACCACCACAAGTACGGCAGTACGAGCGCACACCGAGCCGAGTATCCCGTGCAGCACCTGGCCCGGCTGTTCAAGCGACCGCCGTCGAGCTTCCTGGCCAAAATGGCGAATTTGGATGGAAGCCGCAGCCACGGCGGTCGTCACGAGATGGAAGTCTCGACACACCTACTGTCGGACAGCACGATGATGCAGGACGTCTACCTCCGCATTCTGCGGGCGGCGCGTAGGAACGGGATCGATCGTGAGCAGTTGCCGGACTTCCTCGATCTCGAGGACGGCGGCGCTCTGTGGTTGGTGGGTCAGGAAGAGCTGAGCGAAAGCGAGATCGAAAAGTCGCTGGAAAGCATTCTCGAGAAGCGAGCGCGCGAGCAGGACGACGTTCCTGTGGAATTGACCCAGCGGCTACTGACCGCGACGGTTCGCATCGGCCAGCACCGCTTTGCCCAGGGCGTACTCGCGAACCATCAACATCGGTGCGTGTTCTGTGGATTGAGCGGCATCATCGCGGGAGAGCGGCGTCGACGGATGCTCACTGCCAGCCACATCAAGCCGTGGCGTGACAGCACCGGCAAGGAACGGCTAGACAACCGCAACGGATTCACCGCGTGCCCCACCCACGACGTCGCGTTCGACACAGGGCTGATCACGGTGGATTCCGATCTCAACGTGAAGTACTCGCCGGGAATCGAAAGCGACATGACGATCGAAGCTCCGCTCCGTGCGGCCCTCGGAAAACCACCGCTGGCAGACAAACTGCTACTTCCCGATGTGGCAGTGCGACCCGACGTGGTGTACCTCGACTGGCATCGAACTCAGATATTCGTCGCGTCATGATCGGCAAGACTTCCGGCAGGGCGCCGGCCCGGATCAAACTCATTGGCACTACGGCAGGAAGGACGGTTCGGTGACGAACGATGTACCGGAGTCCGAGCAGTCGCTCGTTGACCTCGTTTTGGAGTTGGCGGACGCGGACGACCAGCTGTCTGAGGAAGTCGGCCTCCTAGTCTTGGCCGCCTTGGAGGGAGAGGACTCTCTGAGCGACGCTCTCGATTCCGAGGCCGCGGCTGCCAACGTTCGCGTGCGTGTCGAATCGAAGTCCACGCCCGACCCGATCGGTGCGTTTCTGGACTCGATCAGTGTGGCGGGATTTCGAGGTATCGGTCCGACGGCTGAACTCGCTCTGCATCCGGCACCCGGACTGACAATCGTCAGTGGCCGCAACGGTTCAGGCAAGTCCAGCTTCTCCGAGGCGCTCGAGTATGCCGTCACCGGTACGAGCTACCGGTGGAACAAGCCGTCGAAACAGTGGAGGTCGGGTTGGCGAAATATCCACCATGCATCACCGTGTGAGATCCGGATACGGCTGGCTGTCGAGCGCGATCAACCCACAACGATCGGCATCGACTGGGCCGACGATGCCGATCTCGATGCACCCAAGTCCTGGGTGCAAACCGCTGGGCAGAAGCGAGTCAACGGCACAGACTCTCTGGGCTGGGGATCGGCAGTCGACCTGCACCGTCCGATCCTGTCTTACGACGAGCTGGGTGGACTCCTCGAGGAAGGGCCGTCTGTACTTCACGACGCGCTCGCCAAGCTGTTGGGTCTCGAGCAGATAGCAGACGCCGAGAATCGGCTGGCCTCCGAGCTCAAGTCTCGGAAGGAAGCGCGCACCTCGGCGAACGCCTTAGGTAAGACTCTGATATCTCTGCTGGAAGCTTCGTCCGACGACCGCGCGTCGATGGCGCTCACGAGCGTCAAGAAGAAGCGTGTCGACGAGGCGGCGCAGACCGCGACGGGCGGCGGGAACACAGAATCCGGGTCGCTTCGGAGTCTCCATGCCTTGGCCGACCTCCGCGTGCCGATTCCCGATGCCGTCGAACGTGCAGTCCAAGCACTCCGCGATGCGGTTTCCGGCGCGGCTGATGCTGCGATCGAGGCAATTTCGATTGCGACCCAGCGAAGCGAGCTTCTCGACACTGCATTGACGATCCATCGCGATCATGGGGACATGAAATGCCCGGTGTGTGGTGAGGGCGAACTCGATTCGGACTGGCGACGACGCGCTGAGGCCGACATGGCCGACGACCGCGATCGCCTCGATGACTTGCGGCGCCGAAAGGCGGCCCTCAACGCGGCTCGCCAAGATGCTGCAGACGTCGTCAGGGGCATAGCGCAGGTTTCCGAGGTGGACGGAGTGGTCCTCGACGCCTTCGAGCCCTACCGGCGTGCCGTGAAGATATGGCTCGACTCACCCGACGGTGATCTCGCGCTGGCAGACCATCTGGAAAGCAAGTACCCCGCTGTGGCGGAGTCAGCGAAGGCGCTGCGTGAGGCAGCCACTGCCGAGGTCGCGGCAAGGGAGGACAAGTGGTCTCCGATCGCAGAACGAATCGTGGAATGGGTAACCGCCGAGCGAAGAGCGCAAGTCGAGGATCCAATCGTCAAAAGGCTGGACAAAGCGAAGAAGTGGGTGACGACCAACGCGACGGGCCTGCGCAACCAGCGCCTGGAGCCCATTGCAGTGCAAGCGCGAGAAATTTGGTCGGAGCTCCGGCACGAGAGCAACGTCGACCTCGGGCCGATCACCCTGGAAGGTGTCAACACCAGACGTCACGTCAACCTCGAAGCTCAGGTGGATGGCGAACCCGTGGGGGCGCTGGCAGTGATGAGTCAAGGGGAGCTGCACGCGCTTGCGCTGGCACTCTTCCTTCCGCGGGCAACTATGCCTAACAGTCCATTCCGATTTGTTGTTCTCGATGATCCAATTCAGGCGATGGACCCGGCGAAGGTCGACGGCTTCGTACGGGTCATGTCGCGCATTGCCGAGACTCGGCAGGTGATCGTTTTCTCGCACGACGATCGGCTGGCCTCTTCGGTTCGACAGCTCGGCGTAGATGCGCGTGTCGTGGAGGTCACGCGTGCCTCAGCGTCGGTGGTGCAGGTATCGGAGGCGCTCAATCCCGCGAAGCGTTACGTCAAGGACGCTTTCGCTCTCGTCAGTGATGAGAAGCTGCCTGATGAGGTCAAGGGCCGCGTGGCTCCCGGCCTGTTCCGCATGGCGGTGGAAGCTGCTGCTAGGCAGGTCTACTACGGTCGGCGCCACATGGCGGGAGACGCCCGCGAAGTCATCGAGGCGCAGTGGTCGGAGTCGAAGACAACTCAGCAGAAGGTCGCTCTCGCAATCCATGATGACCGAACGGCCAACGTCTCAGGTTGGCGAGAACAGCGAGCTCACCGGAAGAGCACGATGTCGATTTGCGGTCGAGGAGCGCATCAGGGAGTCGGTGTGCTCACTCGAGATCACAGCAGGGAACTCGAGAAGACGGTGAACGATCTGTTGGAGTCTGCGAAGTGAGTGTGCAGGCTGCGACGCTTCTCTTTCAGGCCGAGATGCTCTTGGACGGACCGGACTCACAGGGCCGAGTTCATGCCCCTCGGCTCGCGGCGTTTCTCGCTCGGCAGGCTCTGGAAGAGCTCGTCGAAGTGCGGTGCGTGGAAGTCGCGTCCGATGTCGGTCGCGCGTCGATGGCGTCTCGGCTCATCGTGCTGCGGGTTCTCGACGAACCGGAAGTAGCAGACGCTGCGAGTGTTGCCTGGAACGGCTTGAGCAACGCGTGCCACCATCACGCGTACGAGCTCGCGCCCACGGTCGGTGAGGTGCGGCATATGTGCCGGCTCGTTACGTCGCTACTACCCGGCACTCCAACTCATGGTCAGTTGTGACCTTCGGATCGACTTCAGTGCAGGTCTAGTCGCGGGTGGTGATTTCATCAGTGACGAGGGGGACTGGTATGACCAGGGTGTATGGCATCCTTTGCTAGAAATCAGTGAGACATGGAAGAACCTCGCATCGCGCGGATGCGAGTCGGGTATCCACGATATTTGAAGAAGGGTGCGGTGCCGAAGATGACAGACGATGCTAACCACGCGTCGGAGGAAGCGTCGGGATCGACTGAGCTGGACGACACGCAGCTTGTGGTCATTCCTGACGAGTTCGGTGCTGTCGTAGTTGGTGACGGCGCCGCGATGGAAGTGTTCACTGCGGACTGGGATCGTGCCCACGGACTGGGTTCGGTAGCCGAGCCGGCCAAGCGCCAAGTAGACGCAGTTACAAAGCTGGGATCGAAGCTGCTCCGAACGACTTGTCCAGTAGCGCGATATGTGTCAGGCAGTGAGCTCTGGGAGCAAGCGGCCAAGCCCACATCGGGAACCGTAGTCACTTTCCACCAGATGACTCGGAGCGCGTCGACCGGGAAGATCCTTGCAAACCCGCAGGTCGCTCCTGCCGCCCTCGTGCCCGGGGCCGGTGAGATTCTGCTCGGGCTGGCCGCACTTGAAATGGCGCTCGCGCAAATGGCTGATCGGATAGATGCCAGACTCGACGTGATCGAAGACAAGGTCGATGACATCCTTCGGCTGGCCTCCGCGCAACGTCTCGGTGACGTTTATGGGCACCTTCGCCTGCTGAAGCGGCGGGTGAATGAGATCGATAGCGGCGCGACGATGACTGATACGGACTGGTCGAGCATCGCAGCGCTAGGCGCAGATCTCGAGGTCGGGATTGAACGACTTCGGCATCACGCCGTTCAGCTGCTATCAGAGCTTCACGTCCAAGATTCCGCCGACAAGCGTGCTGATCAGCTCAAGAAGGCAGTCAACAAAGGGATGCTGGGCGAAACGCTGCGCCTTCTCCTGGTTTCGCAGCAATCCCTGTACCTGTGGCAGAAGCTTCGGCTCGAACGTGTTCGCGTGTCCGAACCTGAGTTTCTGGCACAGACCTTGGACAGCGCGAGAATGACGCTGCGTGAGCATCTGGATGCGGATCGTGAACTTGCGTCGTCGCTCCGCCGTGCACTGGATGCACACGCGGTTCTCCGAGTAACCGAGGTCCACCGTCAGATGGCCGGCCGTACGCTGACAAAGTACCGAGAGCCGCTTGCACGCACCGTTGACAGCTTCATCGACGCTCGTACGCTCCAGGTCGACGACTGGCTTGGTGGTGATCACGCGAGTGTTAGGGAGGCGTTGGTCGCGGCGGGCCACCAGGCGGCGGCCCTTACGAACGCAAGTCGTAGGCAGATAGCAGCGGGTGCTTCCAGCTTCGCGAAGTGGGTCGGGCCGGCAGAATCTCTGGACGAGTCTAGAGAGAAGTCCGAGAACGACGGCACCGACGACGGTGCCGCGACCGAAATGGATATGGCAGACAGCGGCGACAAGTAGCCATTGGAGGTTCAGTCGTCCATGCTTCATGGAGCAAGTTCGCAGTTCGGGAATGGGTAATGTCGGGCGTGGGATCAGCCATCGTGTCTAGCGGTATCGCTTGATGTGTGTGGGCGAACGCGACGACGACAGGTCAGTGCGGCTCAGGAAAGTCGCGTCGTCGGTCGTCCATCTTACCGGTGCTGTCGCGCCCAATGTAAGCAATTCAAAGTTCCACATAAGATGATAGAGCGCGAGAAATAGAAATAAGACCACCA
>NZ_JBHUSF010000154.1:0-19964 GCF_042673295.1 Rhodococcus sp. NPDC057014 | reverse complement strand
GAGCAGACCTCGGCGCTCGGTGCTGCCATCCGCGCCGCCGGGTTCAATCCGACCACCCACAAGGTCACCCCGATCGGCCTGCCGCCGTCGTACGACGTCACCGAGGTCATCGACGCCGTCGCCGGCGAACCCGTGCCGTCGACGTCCGCAACCCCGAACCGGCCTGCCCCACGCACGCAGAATCCCGCGTCCGCCGCCGCGGTGGGCGCCTCCCCCGCGCGAGTGTCGGGCGGAACGGCAGTCGCGACGCCGCCGGAACCGCGCGCCGTCGCGCAGTCCGGGGAAGAATCCGGCAGTGCCTCCCGGGCGTCCTGGCTCGTCGCCGCCGCGGTCGGGCTGGCCCTCGTGCTGGTCGCGATCGTCTTCGTGCTGTTCGTCCTCTGATCGCCCCTCCCTCCATCTGCGCGGAAGCCGGGTGAGTGGTGTGGATCGGCACGGTCGAATCGACGGTGACGACGACGGTGCGGCGGTGAGCCGACCATGCGAAAATCGGAAAATTGTGTAATTCCGTCAGAGTCGGATTCTAAACCGGCGATGTCGGCACGGCGTTCGCTCGACCGCCGCACGACCGCATAACCTGTCACGGTGAGTGAATCAGGCAGCGATCCATGTCGGTCCCCGGCGGGGCTGCGCGCCGCGCGTCCGGCGGTCGCTCCCCCGCTCCGGGACGATCGGCTGAAACTGTTCTCCTTCGCCACCGCGGAGAAGCGGGCGGAGTACCTGTGGGTGCTGCGGGCTTTCGATCACGCCCGCGCCAACTACATCGTGCTGCTCCACGCCGGCGACGTCGCCCGCATCCTGGACGGCCTCGCCGGCGACGACCCGGCCGGGCAAATCGGCGCCGGAGACGTCACTCCCCTGCTCGAGCAACTCCACGTCTGGGAGGTTCTCGAACGCAGCTACGACGGGACCCGCGCCGCGACGCTCGCCGAATACCGGAACCGGCACTTCGTCTACCAGTTCAGTCAGGCCGGCTACCAGGTGTTCCGGGCCGTCGAGGACGCACTCGCGGCCCGCCTCGACGACGCGTCGCTGTCCCGGTTGGCGCTCCCCGACCTCCTCGCCGACATGAACGACCTGGCCGCGGCGAACCGCGCCGCCGACAACGATCTGGTGTACCGGAAACTCAACCGACTCGATGCGACGCTGTCCGATATGGCCGGACGCGCCGCCCAGTTCTATCTGACCCTGGGCGACCTCGTCCGCACCACGGAGATCACCCCCGAAACGTTTATGTCCCACAAGGATGCTCTCCTCACCCACATGCGCGAGTTCAGCTCCGACCTGTCACGGTATGCGCCGAAACTCGCCACGGCGATCGCGCTCGTGGAAGACACCGGCGTCGAGTCGATGGTGGCGCGGGCCGCCGCCAGCGACGAGCGGGTGTTCCTCGATACCGAAGAGCGCGAAGCCGATTGGCGTGCGCGGTGGGCCGGTGTGACGCATTGGTTCGTCGGGAGCGAGGCCGGTCCGAGCGAGTCGGAACGCCTGCGCGAGGGCACGATGAGCGCCATCGCCGCCGTCCTGTCGCTGTTGCGCCGCGTCACCGAGACCCGTAAGGGCGGCGTCAGCAGGGAGAGCCAATTGCGGCACCTCGCAGGCTGGTTCGCTGCGACTCCGAACGAGGACGCCGCGCACGCACTGTTCCAGGCCGTGTTCGACCTCGGGCGTCCGCGCCACCTCTCGATGGTGCACCCGGACGCCGACATCATTCCCGACACCCGGTCGTGGTGGGAGGCCCAGCCCGTGGAGATCTCCCGCACACTGGCCGAGACCGGACGTCCCCCGTCCCCCGGTATGCCCGCGCGGGTGCAGCGCAACGAGGGCAGTGTGCGCCGACTGCGCGAGGAACAGCTGACCGCACAACGACTTCGCGCGGCCGCCGCCCAGTCGCTGGCCCGGGGCGGAGTCTACGAGCGGGAACTCGACGAGGCCGAAACCGACGTGCTGCTGAGCCTGCTCAACGCCGCGCTGACGGCGCGGGTACCCGTCAGCGGCCGTGTGAAGAGCAGTACCGGATCGGAGAACGGCGTGAAGCTCACCCTCAGCCCGCACAGCGAATCGACGGTGGTGCGCACCGCCCGAGGACGTCTGCATCTCGACGGACTGCAGGTGAGCGTTCGGTGAAGGCACGGGAGATCTCACCCCTCGCCCTCGATTCGTATCAGCGCGCCGCCCGCGTGATCCTGTCGAATCATCTGGTGACCCAGACATATCCGGATCGGATTGCGCTTCCCCTGCTCCGCCGGTGGGCCACCGAACTACGCGACGATCTGATGACGCTGTTCGGGTACCGGCTCGAGGTCACCGAGACGACCGCCCGCCTGTTCACGGTCAGCGACCGACTCGACGCCGGAACCCCGGCCAAGACGGCCACCGACCGCACGTTCGACCGGTACCGCTACGCCTACCTCGCGCTCGCGCTGGCCGCACTGGGTCGCACCGGCAACCAGATCACCCTGTCCGAACTCGCCGATCACGTCGCCGCCGACGCCGCGCAGGTCGACGGGGTGGACCTGTCCACCGAACGCGCGTCCGACCGGGACGCGTTCGTCGACGCCGTCGGCTGGCTCGCGGCGCGCGGCGCGATCGCCCTCGCCGACGGTGACGCGGGCGGCTGGGCCGCCAATCCCGATGCGGGCGAAGCGCTCTACGACATCGACCGGTCCGTCGTCATCGCCCTGTTCCGACCGTCGCGCGCACTGCAGCACCTCCGCTCCATCCGCGGTCTGCTCGCCGGCGCGGACGCGGCGAACGACGACTCCGCGGAGTTCGGGACGTCCCGGACGGTCGACGTGAAAGAGACGGCGCGGCGGGTCCGGCGCGCTCTCGTCGAGCGGCCCGTCGTCTATGCCGCAGACCTGGACGACCACGAACTGGTGCAGCTCGCGCTGCCCCGCACCGCGGCCGATGTCGAGTTGCTCACCGGACTGGTCGCGGAACGGCGCGAGGAGGGTGTCGCGATGATCGACTCCTCCGGACGGCTCTCCGACGTCCGGTTCCCCGGGACGGGCACGGTCGCGCAGGTCGCGCTGCTGCTCGCGGGGGAGATCGCCGATCGTGTCCTGGATCCCGACACGCCGGAGACGGCCCGGATGCCGCTGCCGCGGGGCCGGTCCGAGGACCTGGTCGAACAGGTCGACAGCGCGATTCCGCAGTCCGGGATCTTCGACAGCCTGGCGGGCCACGACGGAGTCGAACCCGCCGAGCCGGCCCCCGCCGACCGGCTGTTCCCGGTCGTCGAGGACCAGTGGATCGCCGACACCGTCCGGACCCTGACCGACAGATTCGGGCGCACGTTCGCCGCCGGGTGGCAGGCCGACCCCGTCGGCCTGGGACGCGCCGCTTCGGCGCTGCTCGAGCGGCTGCGCCTCATCGCCGCGGTGCCGGGCGGCGTGCTCGCGCTCCCGGCGCTCGCCCGCTACCGCGGTGTGGTGGTCACGATCCGCGACCGCGCACCCGAGATCGACCTGTTCCAGAGCTCAGCGAACGACAGCGAGGACATCACAGCATGACGAGTGCGCGTTTCCGGCCCACCCGCGCCGGGATCATCAACCTCTGGGACTACCGGGATCAGGAGTTCTCCTTCGCCGACGGCCGCCTCGTTCTTCGTGGCCCCAACGGTTCCGGCAAGACCAAGGCGCTCGAAGTACTGTTCCCGTTCGTCTTCGACGGCAGGATCGAACCGCGGCGCCTCAACCCGTTCGCCGGCGAGGAACGGACCATGAAGTCGAACCTCCTGTACCGCGGACAGGAGAGCGCGTACTCGTACGTCTGGATGGAATTCTGCCGCGGCGCGAAGGACGACCCCGAGGCCGTCACCGTGGGCATCGGTATGCGCGCCTCCCGCACCAACGACAAGGTCACGCGCTGGTACTTCGTGGCCGACGGCCGGGTCGGCGTCGACTTCTCCCTGCTCGGCAACGACGACCGCCCGCTCACGAAGAAGCAACTCGGCGAGCAGATCGGCACCGACTCCATCACCGACCGGCCACTCGACTACCGCGCCGCCATCGACGCGCGGATGTTCGGGCTCGGTGTCCAGCGCTACGACCAGCTGATCAACCTCATCCTCACGCTGCGCCGCCCCCAGCTCGCGAAGAACCTCGACCCCAAGGGACTGTCGCAGGCTCTCACCGACGGTCTGCGACCCCTCGACGAACAACTCGTCCTCGAGGCGGCGCGCTCGTTCAGCGACATGGAAGAGGTCGGCCGGGCGCTCGAGGGGCTGGCGGCGGCGGACCAGGCGGCGCAGAGCTTCGTCGGTGTGTACGCGAAATACCTTCGCCAGCAGGCGCGGACGGACGTCGACCAACTCGCGACCCGCCTCGATGCCGTGCGGTCCGGCATCACCGCGCTCCACGGGGCGGCCGCCGACCGGGCGCGCAGCCAGCAGAGCCGGGAAGCCGCCGAAGAACGCTTCACCGCCGCAGACCGCGCACTCGACCAGGCCAACGCCACCCTGGACGCACTGAAGCGGTCGACCGCCTACGAGGGGCGGACGCAACTCGACGACCTCGCGCAGGCCGTGTCGACACTCGAAAGGTCGACGGAATTGCAGGCCGAGAAGGCACGCAAGGCCAAGGCGACCTTCGAACAGCGGTCCGAGGAGCACGGGAAGGCGGGCGACGCCGTCACCCGCGCCGTCGAGGCACTGGCCCACGCCGAGGACGAACTCCACGTCGCCGCCGAGGACGCCGGAATCACCTGGACCGCACTCCCCGACGACGCGCGCGCCGACCAGTTGACCGCGGCGCTGCGCGGGCACGCCGAGGAACGCGACGGCGACCTGCGCGCGGTCCGGGCCGCGCTCGCCACCGTCGAGAAGGCCGCCACCGAGCGAACCCGCGCCGACGACGCGGCACGTCGCGGCCAGGAGCAACTCGACACAGCGAAGGTGGCCGTCCTCGAAGCCGAGACCGCGGTCGAGTCGGCCCGCAGCCGATGCGCCACCGAACTCCGCTCCTGGTGGACGGGACACTCGTCCCTCTACGCCGAGATCGAGGCGCCCGCTGCGCTGTTCGACGCGCTGGACAGCGCCCTCCGCGGGATCGGCGACGACGACGCCGCCACCCTGTCGGAGACGCTGACGGAGCAGACCACGGACGCCGTCGACGCACTCCGGCTGCGTCGTCAGCAGTACGACCGGGACGCCGCCGCCGCGGCCGAGTCGATCGCCGAATACGAATCGGCGCGCGCGGCAATCGAATCCGAGCACGACGACGCCCCGCCGCTCCCGGCAGGCAGGCACGACGCGCGGTCCGGCCTGACCGGTGCCCCGCTGTGGCGTCTGGTCCGATTCGCCGATGGTGTCGACGCCGCGGTCGCGGCGGGAATCGAGGCCGCACTGGAGGCCGCGAATCTTCTCGACGGCTGGGTCACCGTCGACGACGCGCTTCCCGACGTCGAATCCGAACAGTTCCTCGTGGCCCTCCCTGCCGGGGACCGGCCCACCGGCAGGACCCTCGCCGACGTTCTCGACGTCGAGCAGGACACGGGTGTCCCCGAGGACCGTGTGCGCGGAATCCTCGAATCCATCGCCCTCGAATCCCTCGACCTCGCCGAGGGGCCGGTGGGCGTCGCCGAGGACGGGGCGTACCGCCAGGGGATCCAGCGGGGTCGCCACACGAAGTCGGATGCGGAGTACATCGGAACCACCGCGCGGGCCCGCAGGCGTGCCGTCCGCATCACCGAACTCGACAGGATCATCGAGGAAACCCGGGCTCGTCTCGACGAGGCCCTTGCATCCGCGGATGCGGCGGCAGCTCTGCTGACGCGGACGAGCACGGCGGCGCAGGCTCTGCCCCGCACCGGATCGATCCTCACCGCGCTGAAGAAGGTCACCGAATCGGCAGGCGCGCTCCGCAGCCGCACCGACACCGCGACCGCTGTCGGCCGCGAACTCGACCAGGCCATCACCGACCTGTCCGCGAAGGAAAAGCAACTCCGGGCCACCGCATCCACGCACCGGACTCCCCACGTCGCCCGCGAGATCGACTCGCTCGCCGCGGCCGTGCGGCATTTCGAGAAGCAGGGCGAGATGGTGCAGCGGTGCAGGCGTGACCACGGCAAGGAGGTCGAGCACACACGCCAGTCCGAGGACCGGCTGCACGAGGCGCGCAGCAACGCGGAGGAATTCGCGGAAGAGGCCGCCGTCGCCGAAGAAACACTCGCACAACAGATCCAGCGCCTCGAGACGCTCCGCGACACACTGGGAGCGGGGGCCGAGCAACTGGACCGGCAACTCGAGGAGGCGCACGCGCGGATCGAGGCGTGCAAGAAGGAGCAGCGCGACGCCCGCAAGGCGGACAAGGATGCGGGCGAGGCCATCGGCAAGGCCGAGGGCGCGTACAACACCGCCGTCCAGACGCTGCGGCTGGCGCTCACCGAAACCCACGCCGACGCCGCCCACCTCGCGCCGTACGCCCGGCGCGACCTGCTCGAACTCCTCGGCGTCGACGGCGGCCACACGTGGCCCGCCAGCACGGCGGCGTGGATGAGCGCCGAACAACTGGTGTATCGCATTCAGAGCGCCGACCAGGACACCCCGATCCTGCCGCCCGAAGTGGACGCGCTGTTCCGCGCACTGGACGGCGCCACCGAATCGGTGCGGGTCAGCGACTCGGCACGCAAGTCGACGCGGACGGCGCTCACCACCGCGCTGCAGGATTTCGACGCACAGTTGGCGGCCGCCGGCCAGGACTACCGGCTGCAGTGGGACGCTCCGGACGGGCTGACCGTGGTGCAGGTGCAGGACGACGAGGGTTACTCGTCGATCGGTGAGTTCGCCGCCCGCATCGCGTCCGCCCGCTCCGACCAGGAACTGCTGCTCACCGAATCGGAGCGTCGCATCCTGGAGGACGCGCTCCTCACCGGCCTCGCCCAGCAGATCCACGAACGCACCGTCGACGCCCGCGAACTCATCGCCCGGATGGGCACCGAGATGCGGGAGCGACGGATGTCGTCCGGCAACACCATCGGCGTCCACTGGGTTCTCGCCGACAACCTCGACGACAGCGCGAAGGCCATCTCCAAACTGCTCGAGCGCGACACCTCGACGCTGGGCCCGGACGAACTCGCCACGATGCGCGCGCACTTCGCCCACCAGATCAGGACCGCCCGCGCCGCACACCCGGAACGGTCGTACCCGGAGATCCTGGCGTCCGCCCTCGACTACCGGCGGTGGCGGGTGTTCTCGTTCACCCTGATCAGCGGCAACGGGAACGAGGACAGGCTGACGGTCGCCCGGCACAGCGCGCTCTCCGGCGGCGAGCAGTCCGTCTCGCTGCACCTGCCGCTGTTCGCCGCGGCGCACGTCATGCTCGACTCGGCCGACCCGCACGCCCCGCGACTGCTGGCGCTGGACGAGGCGTTCGCCGGTGTCGACGACAACGGCCGGGCCGAACTGCTCGGCCTCAGCGTGCAATTCGACCTCGACCTGTTCATGACCGGGTTCGACCTGTGGATCACGTACAGCGGCGTGCCGGGGTGCGCGCACTACGATCTGGCGCACTCCACGGCCGAGCAGAGCGTCAGTGCCACCCTGCTCGTGTGGTCCGACGGTGAGCTACTCGCCGAACACGACGGCACCGACCTGGCGCAGGCGCTCGGTTCGCCCCTCCGCCGGCGCGTCCCGACGCCCGCGGAGGGTGCCCTCGAATTCGCTTGACCCCGTGAGTACTTGTTAACCGCCCGCGGTTGACAAGTACTCACGGGCGGCGAAGCCGCACACCGAGAAGGGCATCCACAGCCGCGGCGAATTCGCTCGGCGCGTTCGTGTCGGAACCGCCGTTGTCGATCGCGCGGCGGGCCCAGCCGTCGAGGGCGTCAAGCGCCTTCGGGGTGTCGAGGTCGTCCGCGAGATGCTGGCGCAACCGGGCGATCGTGTCGGTGGCCGACTGCGCCGACTCGAGTGCGGCGGCATCCTTCCACAACTGCAGCCGGGTGTGGGCGTCGGCGAGAACCTGCTCGGTCCACGGACGGTCCTGCCGGTAGTGCCCGGACAGCAGTCCGAGGCGGATGGCGGCCGGGTCGACACCCTCACCGCGCAGTTTCGACACGAACACGAGGTTGCCGCGGCTCTTCGACATCTTCTCGCCGTCGAGACCGATCATGCCGGTGTGCACGTAATGGCGCGCGAAGCGGCGATCCCCGGTGGCCGACTCGGCGTGCGCCGCGGAGTACTCGTGGTGCGGGAAGATCAGGTCGCTGCCGCCGCCCTGGACGTCGAAACCCGAACCGATGCGGTTGAGGGCGATGGCCGAGCACTCGATGTGCCAGCCGGGACGCCCGGGACCGAACGGCGACGGCCAGGACGGCTCACCCGGCCGGACCGCGCGCCACACCAGCGCGTCGAGGGGATTCTGCTTGCCGGGGCGGTCGGGGTCGCCGCCGCGTTCGGCGAAGAACTTGTCCATCGTCGCGCGGTCGTAGCCGGACTCGTACCCGAACTGCTCTGTCGCGTCCGCGCGGAAGTACACGTCGGGGAATTCGGGGTCGTCGACGACGTAGGCGGCGCCGGACGCGACGAACTTCTCGACCATCTCGATCACTTCGCCGATCGATTCCACCGCGCCGATGTAGTCGCGCGGCGGAATGACCCGGAGGGCTTCCATGTCTTCGCGGAACAGCGCCGTCTCGCGCATGCCGAGGACCACCCAGTCCTCACCGTCGCGGTCGGCACGCTCGAACAGCGGGTCGTCCACATCGGTGACGTTCTGGACGTAGTGCACGTCGTGCCCGGCGTCACGCCAGATCCGGTTCACCAGATCGAACGTCAGGTACGTGGCCGCGTGACCGAGGTGGGTGGCGTCGTAGGGGGTGATACCGCACACGTACATCGTGGCCGTGCGCCCGGGGGTGACGGGGCGCACCTGCCGGTCGGCGGTGTCGAACAACCGCAGCGGAGGCCCCTGGCCTGGAACGGACGGGACAGCGGTTTCGGACCAAGACTGCATGACAGCGAGCCTAATGGACCCGCGTTTCCGCCTCGGAGGGAGCCGCCGCCCGCCGGGCTCCGAGCGGGTCGCTCAGAACGCGGGCCACGGGATGGGCCGGTGACCGTTCGGCCGGGGCATCACGGGTGCGGCGAGAAGGTCCACGGCGCGCTCGTACAGCGCGGCCACCTCGCCGGACGTGATGTGCTCGCCGAGCCGCGCGCCGAAGTCGCCCTCGAGCGAGGAGATCAGTTCGGCGATGTCGACGACGAGGGCGCCCGGCACCTCCGTCCCGGCCCACCCCCACAGCACGGTCCGCAGTTTGTTCTCCGTGTGCAGGCAGATGCCGTGGTCGACGCCGTAGACGGAACCGTCGAGACCCTCGAGCGCGTGGCCGCCCTTGCGGTCGGCGTTGTTGATCAGCACGTCGAGGACGGCCATCCGCTGCAGCCGCGGATCGTCCGCGTGGATCAGCGCGACCGGTTCGCCGTCCATGTCGGTGGCGCGCAGGATCTCGAACCACCCCTCGGGGACGGCGTCGGGGGCGCAGATGTCGACCAGGTCGAGACCGCCGGTGTCGTCGGCGTGCCGGTCCGGGGTGTCGACCCACCGCTGCACCATCCCCGGGCCGAACGGACCGTCCCGCAGAAGAGTGCGGGGAATCACACCCCACCCGAGCTGCTCGGACACGAGATACGACGCGTACTCACGCCCGGCGAGCGTGCCGTCCGGGAAGTCCCACAGCGGCCGTTCCCCGCGGACCGGTTTGTAGACGCAGCGGACGGTGTTCTCTCCCGCGGCCGCGTCGCAGACCAGGGTGGCGTTACTGGCGTGGGTGATCTGGCCGATGACGGTCAGCTCGCCGGACTCCAGGGGATCGGACTCCTCGGCACGCAACCGTCAGTCCTCCTCGTCCATTTCCGGAGTGAGTCCGAAGCTCTGGCCGCGGCGGTACCCGTTGGTCCGGATGCAGATGTGACCCTCCGGGGCGAGCGGCTCCCCGCACAGCGGGCACGGTGCGCGACCGGCGGCGATGACGCGTTCGGACCGCAACGAGAAGTCCCTCGCCTGCAGCGGCGTGAGGAAGACGCGCACGGCGTCCGGTCCGTCCTCGGAGTCGTCGAGGACGACGGATTCGTCGAATTCCGTCTCGCTGACCGCGAGCAGTTCCACGACGACGGCTCCGGCGTCCGCGTCCCAGCCCAGGCCCATCGTGCCGACCCGGAACTCCGCGTCGATCGGGGTGACGAGTGGGCTGGAGTCGTCCAGTTCGGCCCCTTCCGGGGGAACGTCCGTCCCGAACCTGCGGTGGACTTCCTCGAGGAGAAGTCCCATCCGGTCGGCCAGCACCTGTACCTGCTGTTTCTCCAGCAGCACGCTGATCACTCGCGCCTCGTGTACGGCCTGGAGATAGAACGACCTGTCGCCGGGTTCACCCACCGTTCCGGCAATGAATCGGTCAGGAGTGCGGAATACGTGAATTGCGCGTGACATTGCACCTCCTTCAGCTGGAGCCGGGCCCTACTGCGGCGCTGCCCACTCGTTGTTCCGTCTCGGACTGTCGGTCGCAGCGTGTTGCGTTCATTATCCGTCAATCCTCACAGCCGGACCTCCCCGCCGGGTACCGATCCGGAGACTTCGGCCCTGGCGCCGTCTCCCGACGCGGGGGGCACGTTCACGCCCGACAGATCGGCCCCGGTGTCGTTCATCTTCAGCACGTAGGGGCGCGTGGAGGTGTACCGGACGACGCTGATGGAGGCGGGTTCGGCGACGATCCGCTGGAATCCGTCGAGGTGCGCGCCGAGGGCGTCCGCGAGGACCGACTTGATGACGTCGCCGTGCGAGCAGGCCACCCACACGACGTCGCGGCCGTGGAGTTCCGCGAGCCGGGCGTCGTGTTCCCGGACCGCGGCGACGGCCCGGGCCTGGACCTGGGCGAGCCCCTCTCCGCCGGGGAACACGGCGGCGGACGCGTGCTGCTGCACGATCTTCCACAGCGGTTCCTCCAGCAGAACCTTCAGCTCGCGACCGGTCCAGTCGCCGTAGTCGACCTCGACCAGCCGATGTTCCACCACCGGGGTGAGGCCACGTGCCCGGGCGAGCGGTTCCACCGTCTGCTCGCACCGCAGAAGCGGTGAGTGCACGATCTCTTCGATCTTCACGTCCGCGAGCCGGGCCACGACCGCCTGCGCCTGCTCGCGGCCGCGGTCGTCGAGTTCGACTCCCGGTGACCGGCCGGCAAGCGTGTGCGCAGTGTTCGAGGTCGACCGCCCGTGGCGCAGCAGCACAACTGTCATTGGCCCAGCCTAGTGTCGCGCACTCCCCGACCGCCCGATCTCAGGTGGCCGACACGACGCCGGTCGCGAGAAGCGACAGGACGACGACACCGAGGATGATGCGGTAGCCGACGAACCAGTACATGGAGTGGTCGACGACGAAACGCAGCAGCCACGCGATCGACGCGTAACCGATGGCGAAGGCGATCGCGGTGGCGACGAAAAGTTGCGGACCGCTCGCGTTGAGTCCCTCACCGGCCGGTTCGAACGCATCCGGCAGGCTGAACAGCCCGGACGCTACGACCGCGGGGATGGCGAGGAGGAACGAATAGCGGGCCGCGGCTTCGCGGGTGAGTCCGAGGAACAGGCCGGCGCTGATCGTGCCGCCCGACCGCGAGACCCCCGGAATCAGGGCGAGCGCCTGGGCCGAACCCATGATGATGCCGTCCTTGGCGCGCAGGTCCTCGACGGGACGCACTTTCCGCCCGTAGTACTCGGCGGCCGCGATGACCAACGCGAACACGATCAGCATGGTGGCGATCAGCCACAGGTTGCGGGCGCCGGTGCGGATCTGGTCCTTGAACAGGAACCCGAGCACACCCACCGGGATCGTGCCGATGATCACATACCAGCCCATCCGGTAATCGAGGTCACTGCGGTGCTCGGCGTGGAACAGTCCCCGGAACCAGCCGGCGATGATCCGTCCGATGTCGCGGGCGAAGTAGATGAGCACCGCGGCCTCGGTGCCGAGCTGGGTGACGGCGGTGAAGGAGGCGCCGGCGTCGTCACCGAAGAAGATCTCCGACACGATCCGGAGGTGGCCCGACGAGGAGATGGGCAGGAACTCGGTCAATCCCTGCACGGCACCGAGGACAATCGCCTGGAGCCAGGTCATCGCCTCGCCCATCACTCACCGGTCCCGAGGCCGAATGTGCCGCTCTGACGCCAATTTCCCATGTCGCGTTCGTAATTCACCGGCGCCACGGTACCGGTGTGGGCGACCTCCGGCAGAATCCGGCGTGGCAGGACCCCTGCCACGCGATACCCCACTACTCTGCTCCTGTGGTGGCCGGTTCCGGGGGGCACCAGCATCTTCGGGGCCGAGGCCCCGGTTGCAGCTACGGTACGAGACGCAGGCGGTTATGGAACAGAGATCGGTCGGAGCAAGCGGGTTGCGAGTGTCACGCCTCGGCCTGGGCACGCTCACCTGGGGTCGGGACACCGACGGCGACGAGGCCGCCGCGCAGATCGCGGCGTTCGTCGATGCAGGCGGAACCCTCGTCGACACCTCCCCCGCGTACGGCGACGGTGCGGCGCAGCGGATCCTGGCGGAACTGCTCGACGACGTGGTGCCGCGCACGGAACTCGTCCTGAGCTCGAGTTCGGGCATCAACCCGGCGGGGCCGTCGCGAATCGACTGCTCGCGACGGGGCCTCGTCGCCCAGCTCGACGCGACCCTGCGCGAGCTCGGCACCGACTACCTGGACATGTGGCAGGTCGCCACGTGGGATCCGTTCACGCCGGTCGACGAGGTCGCGGCCACACTCGATTTCGCGGTGTCCAGCGGCCGGGTCCGGTACGTCGGGGCGAGAGGCTACCTGGGCTGGCAGCTGGCGACCGCGGCAGGCGCGTCCCGGGGCACCACGCTGGTGGCCACCCAGGTGGAGTATTCGCTCCTCGCCCGCGGCGTCGAAGAAGAGCTCGTTCCGGCCGCCGCCCATCACGGCGTCGGGGTGTTCGCCGCCGTCCCGCTGGCCCGCGGGGTGCTGACCGGCAAATACCGCAACGGCATCCCCGTCGATTCCCGCGGCGCCGACGAAGCGCACGCGCAGGACGTCCAGAGTTACCTCACCGATTCCTCCGTGCGGGTGGTCGACGCGGTCGTGACCGCGGCCGACGGTCTCGGCACGTCCCCGCTGGCCGTTGCACTCGCCTGGGCGCGCGACCGTCCCGGCGTCGCGAGCGCGGTCGTCGGGGCCAGGGACATCGCCCAGCTGACGGGAGTGCTCGTCGCCGAGGAGCTGGAATTGCCGGCGGCGATCGCGGCGGCGCTCGACGACGTCAGCGCGTAGCGCGGGCGGGAGCCTGTGGACGTGCACCTGCAGTTCACGTGCAGGGCAGGCTAACCTGGTGCCCACCGGCCGACGTCCGTAGATCCGCAGGAGAGTCCATGACCACGCTGAACGAGGCCGACGCGGCCGACCGCGGAACCGTCGGCTTCGCCGAGCGCATCAAGGCGGGCACGGATGCCGCTCACCGGGAGACCGAGCAGTCCCGCTTCGTCGGTGCCCTCCTCGCCGGTGAACTCTCCCCGGACGGCTACGCCGAACTGCTCACGCAGACGTACCTCGTGTATCGCGAACTCGAGGACGCCGGGCGCGCCCACGCCGGCAGCCCCGTCGTGTCGCCGTTCCTCCACGACGAGCTGTTGCGGGTTCCGGCGCTGGAGGCGGATCTCGCCTTCCTGCGCGGGCCGTCGTGGCGAGACACCGTCTCCGCGCTGCCCGCCACCACCCGGTATGTGGAACGGCTCCGCGAGGTGGCCTACGAGTGGCCCGCCGGTTTCGTTGCGCACCATTACATCCGGTACATGGGCGACCTGTCGGGTGGGCAGATCATCCGGCGCATGCTCGAACGCGCCTATGGATACAGCACCGACGGCCTGCAATTCTACATCTTCGACGAGATCCCGAAACCGAAGGTGTTCAAGGACAACTACCGCGCGACACTCGACGCGGCACCGCTCTCTCCGGAGGACCAGCAGCGGGTGATCGACGAGGTCAACCTCGCGTACCGCCTCAACGGCGCTCTGTTCGCCGATCTCGAGGCAGGCCTCGACCGGTACCGCGCACGATGAGGTCGATGTTCCGGACCCGCGCGGACAGGTCGCTGTTCGCCGTTCTCGTCCTGCTCCTGGTGTCGGCGGTGGCCGTGTCGGCGTGCGGTTCCGGCGACGGCGCAGGCGCCGGTGGCACCGGCGGCGCGCGCACGGCGGTCCTCGACGACCTGGATCCGGAGCCCCTCGCATCGCCGGCGACACCGGCGCTGCCCGTCACGGTCCGCAGTTTCGACGGGGTGGACGTGACGATCACGGATGCGAGCCGGATCGTGACCGCGGACCGCTACGGAACGCTCACCGAGACGGTGTTCGCGCTCGGGCTCGGCGACAACGTGGTGGGCCGGGACATCGCGTCCGAGTTCCCGGCCGCGATGGACGTCCCGGTGGTCACACCGGGCGGTCAATCCCTCAACGCCGAGGCGATCCTCGACCTGGCGCCGACGGTGATCCTCACCGACACCAGCATCGGACCGCAGGCGGTGCAGGACCAGCTGCGGGCCGCCGGAGTGCCGGTCGTCTATTTCGATCCGACGCGCACCCTCGGCGGCGTGCCCGGCCAGATCACCGCGGTGGCGAATGCGCTCGGGGTGCCGGAGCAGGGACGGGAACTCGCGGCCCGCACGGAGAGCGAGATCGCGGCGGCCCGCAGTCGCGCGCCCCAGGGCGAGAATCCGCTGAAGATCGCGTTCCTCTATCTGCGCGGCACCGCGATCACCATGATCGGCGGCCCGGGCTCGGGTGCCGATTCCCTGATCGACGCGCTCGGCGCCGTCGACGCCGGTACCGCCTCGGGGATCACCCAGCAGTTCGCCCCGATCACCAGCGAGGCACTGATCGCCGCCGCCCCCGACGTGCTCCTGATGATGACCGGTGGACTCGAATCGATCGGCGGGATCGAGGGCCTGGAGAAGATCCCCGGGGTGGCGCAGACACCGGCCGGCAGGAACCAGCGGGTCGTGGACATGCAGGACGGGGTGCTGCTGAGCTTCGGCCCCAACACCGGTCGCGTCCTGGGCGCCCTGGCCGACGCCGTCTACCCGGCCGCCACTCCATGACGGTCGACGACCTCGACGCGCCCGGTAAGCCCTCGTCACGCACCCGGACCGGTGCCGTCCTCGGCGGTCTGCTGATCGCCCTGGCCGTCGCCGCCGTGTTCTCGGCCTGCATCGGTCAGGTGCCGACCGGCCCCGGGGAGGTCGTCGGCAGCATCCTGCACCGCGTCGGACTGGATCTCGGGCCGACGCCCACGCACCCCAGCGGTGAGGTGACGCTGTGGGAGGTCCGGTTCCCCCGCGTGATCCTCGCGATCCTGGTCGGGGCGGCACTGGGATGCGCGGGAGCGCTGCTGCAGGGCGTGTTCGCCAACCCGCTCGCCGAACCCGGCGTCATCGGCGTGTCCGCCGGTGCCGCGGTCGGCGCCAGCGCCGCGATCGTCGTCGGCGGCGCGTTCGCGGCCGGGTGGACGGTGGCCGCGGCCGCCTTCGTCGCCGGACTGGTCACGACCGTCGCCGTCTACCTCCTCGCCCGGCACGAGGGCCGCACCGAGGTCGTCACGCTCGTTCTGACCGGTGTCGCGGTCAACGCGTTCGCCGGCGGACTCATCGCCTTCTTCACGTTCGTCGCGTCCCCTGCCGCGCGCGATCAGATCGTCTTCTGGCAACTGGGCAGCCTCAACGGGGCCACCTGGGGCGCGGTCGCGGTGGTGGCACCGATGACGGTCGCCGGGATCGCCGCCACCATGATGATCGCCGGGAAACTCGACCTGCTCTCGCTCGGTGAGAACGCGGCCCGTCACCTCGGCCTCGACGTCGAACGGCTGCGTCAGATCGCGGTGCTGATCGTCGCCCTGCTCGTCTCGTCCAGCGTGGCCTTCACCGGCATCATCCTGTTCGTCGGTCTGGTGGTCCCGCACCTGATGCGGATCGCCGTCGGCCCGGGCCACCGGGCCCTGATTCCGGCGAGCGCGCTGTGCGGTGCCCTCGTACTGCTGCTCGCCGACCTGGGCGCCCGGTCGCTCGTGGCCAACGCGGACCTCCCCCTCGGCATGCTGACGGCCCTCGTCGGCGGGCCCTTCTTCTTCTGGTTGCTGCGCCGCACGCGGGCCAGTGAGGGCGGGTGGGCATGAGTCCGTCGTTCCGCACCCGCGTCGGCGAGGCCCTCGAGCAGAACCTGTTCCGGCGGACCGACCCGGTGCCTCCGCCGCGACCCGCGGGGGCCGTGACCCTGCGGGCGGACGGCATCGCCGTCACCCGCGGTGGCATACCCGTTCTCGACGACGTGTCCGTGGACGTGCGGATCGGAGAGGTCCTCGTTCTCGTCGGCCCCAACGGGGCGGGCAAGTCGACGCTCCTCGCGGCGCTGTCGGGGGATCAGGACGTGCACGCGGGCAGCGTTCAACTCGACGACCGGAACCTCGGTGAGTGGACGGCACTCGAGATGGCCCAGCGGCGGGCGGTCCTACCCCAGCAGAACACGGTCGGATTCTCCTTCACCGCACGTCAGGTGATCACGATGGGCCGGTCCCCGTGGGCGCGCACACCCCGCACCGACGACGACGCCGCCGCAATCGCCGACGCCATGCGGATTTGTGACGTGGCGGCGTTCGCCGACCGGCCGTTCACCGCGCTGTCGGGTGGCGAACGCGCCCGCGTGGCGCTGGCCCGGGTGCTGGCGCAGCGGACCGAGACGATCCTGCTGGACGAGCCCACCGCGGCCCTCGACCTCGGCCATCAGGAGACGGTGATGCGCCTCGCCCGCTCCCGCGCGGAACAGGGCACCGCGGTGGTGGTCGTGCTCCACGACCTCGCGCTCGCCGCGGCGTACGCGGACCGGATCGTGGTCCTCGAGCAGGGCCGCATCGCGGCCGACGGGCCGCCCGGCGACGTCCTGTCCGAGGAGTTGCTGACCCGGGTGTACGGGCACCCCGTCGAGGTCATCGCGCACCCGGTGACCGGCGCGACCCTCGTCCTCCCCCGCCGCGACGACCGCTAGTGGACGACGGTCACAGCCCGTCGATGACCGCTCCGAGACGGCTGAGGACGGCACGCACGGTGATTCCGTCCTCCGTCGCGGATCCCAGAGAATCGGGATCGGACACGGCATCTCTCACGACGGCGACGATGCTGCGCTCGTCGGTCAGGTCGATCTCCCGGACCGAGCGCCGCGCCGACGCCACGATGTCGTCCGGGTCCGGGACCTCGGTTTCCACGTCGGCCCGGTAGACCTCGACGTGCATCGTGCTCTTGCGCACGCGGAATGCGTAGGAGTTACCTTCTGCGGTCCGGCCGAAGCCGTGTGCGTGCGGTCCTACCGAGATGTCTTCGACGGTGAACGTCGGTGTTTCGGGTATTTCCACGGTCTGCTCCTCGATGACCTGGGCCGGCGGTCGGGAAACCGCCGGGCGCGGGGTCGATGTTTCTCACGGTATCGCCTCGGCACCCGCTCGGCACCGACCGAATTCGTGGGCGTTTCGCGGATCAGGGATGCTAGTGGACAGTTGTGCAGGTGTAGGTCGTTGAGAGAACCCCGAGGAGCAGCACATGGGTAGACCGGGAGCGCGCGTCGTCGCCTCGTGTATCGGAGCGGCATTTCTACTGGTCACGGGTTGTTCGTCGAACTCCGACGAGGATCAGGCGATCACGATCGCGCCCGCGACAGCCGCGCAGTCCCCGGCGCAGAGCACCACGCCCGCAGGCGTCGTCCACCCCGTGGGCGTGCCGATCGAGTCGACCACCTTCGACCCCGAGACCCGCACGACCGTCGTCCTCGGCGGCGAAGGCAACGAGATCCTGCTGTTCCCGGCCGGCGATTTCACGGCGGCTCCGCGCACGATTCCGGTCGACGGGGCCGTCGCCCAGGTCTCCCTCGCCCCCGGCGGCGTGGCCCTTCTCGCGATGAACACGCAGGTAGGACGACTCGACCTGCGCACGGGCGAGGTGACGTTCGTCCCCGCCGACGGCGACGTCCGCTCGGTCGCCCAGTTGCCCGACGGTCGGCTGGCGATGGGCCTGGGCAATGGCGAGATTCACATCGTGAACACCGAGACGAACGAGTCACAGGTGATCGACGGCCTCACCTCCGTCGACGGACTGGCCGTCGTCGGCAACTCGCTGACCGCCCTCGACCGCGGTCAGACGTCCGTCACCGCCGTCGACGTCCCCGGTTCCGCGCTCGGCGTCGCGCTGCGCGCCGGTGAAGGTGCGACGCACCTCACCACCGACCACTACGGGCGCATCCTCGTCACCGACACCACCGGCGACGAACTGCTCGCCTACACCACCGACACCCTGATGCTCCGCCAGCGGTTCCCGGCCGGACTCGCGCCGTACGCCGTCGCCTACGACGACACGGCCGACCGGGCGTGGGTCACGCTGACCGGGACCAACGAGGTGGTCGGATTCGACCTGTCCAGCGGTGTCGGCGTGGAAACGGCCCGGTATCCCACCGTCCGGCAGCCGAACTCTGTCAGTGTGGATACCGTGAACGGTGACCTCCTGATCGGTTCCGCGACGGGAGACGGCTTGCAGCAGATCCCGACGAGGAGTTCGTAGATGGCATCGCATTCACGTCGACTCCCCTCCGGGTGGGAGATCGAATCCGAGGACTACGAGTACGTACCGCTTCGGCTGCCACCCGACGTCACCCGAGTCAGCGCTTCGATGCGTCTGGCCATCCAGGCGGAATTCGGCGGCTGGGAGCTGTCGCGGGTCCGCCTGTACTCCGACGGAAGCCGCCGAGTTCTGCTCAAACGAAGGAAGACCGCTCACCATGTCCCCGACCCCGCAATCTAGGGAGACCTCCTTGTACCACCTGCTCTTGCGGGTGATGTTCCGCCTTCCTCCGGAGCGGATTCATCACCTGGCCTTCGCTGCGATGCGCCTGGTCACGCGGTTCTCGCCGCTGCGCCAACTCGTCGGCAGGGTTCTCGTGGTGGACGATCCGGTACTGCGGAACACCGTGTTCGGACTCGACTTCCCGGCGCCGCTCGGGCTGGCCGCCGGGTTCGACAAGGACGCCACCGGCGTCGATGCCTGGGGTCCCCTGGGATTCGGGTTCGCCGAGGTGGGGACCGTCACCGCCCAGGCGCAGCCCGGCAACCCGGCTCCGCGTCTGTTCCGGCTGCCCGCGGACCGCGCCCTGATCAACCGGATGGGGTTCAACAACCACGGCGCAGGCAACGCGGCCAACCACCTGCGTCAGCGCCGGGCCGGTGTCCCGATCGGCGCGAACATCGGCAAGACCAAGATCGTCGACGCCGCGGACGCCCCCGCCGATTACACGGCGAGCGCGCAACTGCTCGGACCGCTCGCAGATTTCATGGTGGTCAACGTCAGCTCACCGAACACCCCGGGACTCCGCGACCTGCAGGCCGTCGAATCCCTCCGGCCGCTGCTGCGTGCGGTTCTCGACACCGTGACCGTGCCGGTGCTGGTGAAGATCGCCCCGGACCTGTCCGACGACGACGTCGACGCGGTCGCCGATCTGGCTCTCGAACTCGGCCTCGCCGGCATCGTCGCGACCAACACCACCATCCGCCGCGACGGGCTGAACACCCCGGACGACGAGGTGGCCGCGATCGGCGCGGGCGGCCTGTCCGGCCCCCCGGTCGCCGAACGATCCCTCGAGGTCCTGCGCCTGCTGCACGCGCGGGTCGGCGATCGCCTGGTGCTGATCTCCGTCGGCGGGATCGAGACGCTCGACCAGGCGTGGGAACGCATCCTGGCAGGGGCGTCCCTCGTGCAGGGGTACACCGGCTTCATCTACGGCGGTCCGTTCTGGGCTCGCCGCATCCACAAGGGGCTGGCCAGGAAGGTGCGCGAGGCCGGTTACTCCTCGATCGCCGATGCGGTCGGCGCCGGCGCCGTGCGCTGACACAACCCGCACCGAGACCGGTGGCCGGCGAATCCCGAGGAT